>JAYRLO010000305.1:583-3288 GCA_041905215.1 Aeromonadaceae bacterium | reverse complement strand
TGCCCTGACGCAGGGTCGCTGCGGTACCCGCGGCCACACCAGCCGCCAACATCTCATCCAGTGTCGCCCGCTCCGCCAGTTTCAACGTTAACGCCGCCACCATACTGTCGCCGGCCCCAACGGTACTGAGCGGGGTTACCTGTGGCGAGGTGGCGCGCACAGCACCTTCACGACTGACCGCAATCGCCCCCTCCGCGCCAAGCGATACCACCACATAATGACTGGCACCGCGCTCAACCAATCCGCGAGCCGCCGACACCACATCGGCCAGCGTCTCCAGTGACTGCCCGGTCAGTGCCGCCAGCTCCTTACGGTTGGGCTTGATCAGCAGCAGGCCGCCTTCGGCCACCCCCGCCGCCAGCGCCGGGCCGGAGGAGTCGAGCACACAATGCAGATGATTCTGGCGGGCAAATACCAGCAGATCGACCAGATCAGCGACATCCATGCCTGGCGGCAAGGAGCCGCTGATCACCAATAGACTGCCGGCCGGTAAGGCCGCCACTTTCTGTCGCAAGCCGTGCAACTCCTCGGAGAGCAGGGTGGCCCCAGGCATGACAAACCGATACTGCTCGCCTTTGTCCAGCGCCAGGACATGCAGGTTCTGCCGCGTCCAGTCATGGGTGGTAACCACCTCAATCGCAACGCCTTCATCTCGCAGCAACTGGTTGAGGTGCTGCCCGGTCGGCCCACCGGCAGGGTAGATGGCACAAGCCTGGCCACCGAGCATATGGATGGCACGCGCGACATTGATTCCGCCACCACCCGGCTCGAACCGCGGTTGCACGCAGCGTAACTTGCCTTCCGGATAGATACTGCCGGTTGAGGTCGCGCTGTCCAACGAGGGGGAGAAAGTCAGCGTAGCTATGGTTTTCATCATGCTCTCCATCAAGGCTGCAATATCCCATCTTCCAGCAGCGTCTGATGGAACTCAAGCTACCGCAGTTAAACAATCCCTCGTAATCGACCTAGCGCGCGCCCAACACTCAGAAATGTGAGCCCGCCTGATCTTGTTCCTGCAGGTTTAGCCATTACACTGATTGAAGAAGTTGTCTGTCAGGAGATAACCCACATGCCCGCCCCGGAACTCGCTACCCCTCGCCTGTATTTACGCCCGTTTACGGCGCGTGATGATTTCCGTGTTGAGTTACTGGCTGGTGAGCGTGCGGTCGCCGAAGGCTGCGTGCTGATTCCGCACCCCTATCCGCCAGGACTGGCGGCGCGTTGGATCGCCAGTCATGAACTGGCCTGGCGCGAACAGGGGTCCGTCTATTACGCGATGACCGATCGAGAGCAGGGCTTGCTGATTGGCTCGATCAGTCTGATTCTGGAAGAGCGGCGCACCGGCATTGATGATCGTAGCCTGATGATTGTCGGCCAACTTGGCTATTGGTTGGGTCCGGCTTACTGGGGGCAGGGCTTGATGACCGAAGCCGTCTCGGCCGTGCTGGCATTAGGTTTTGAAGAGCTGGGAATGGATCGGGTTGAGGCTTGGCACACCCCTGAGAACCATGCATCGGCTAAGGTCATGCTGAAGAATGGACTACGACCCTGTCTGGAGCAGGAGCAGCAACTGCCCGATGGTCGCTACATGCGACTATGCTGCTGCCAATTGGACTGGGAAGACTATCGGCTGACACGCCGACATACCGCCGCGCAGGAGCATCCATCGCGGATATCTGCCGCCTGAGCACCTCATCCAACCACGATGCCGGCAAGGATAGCCGCAAGGGCAGATTACGCAGCAACAGCACCAATGAAAACGGCCCGTAACGGGCCGTTTTACTAAGAGACCAGCAGAATTACTTCTTCTTGGCTTCTTCAGTCTTGGCATCAGCCTTGGCTTCATCAGCCTTGCCAGCCGGGGCCTCAGCCGCCTTGTCCTTACCGATGCTCAGCAGCTCCACTTCGAACACCAGTACGGAATTCGGCGGAATGGTGCCCGCACCCTGCTCACCATAGGCCAACTTGGACGGCAGGTAGAACTTGTACTTGCTGCCGACAGTCATCAGCTGCACGCCTTCGGTCCAGCCCGGGATCACGTGATCCAGCGGGAATTCGGCCGGTTCGTTACGGTCACGGGAGCTATCAAACTTGGTGCCGTCGATCAGGGTGCCGGTGTAGTGCACCTTGACGATATCGCTGGCCTTCGGCTTTTCGCCCTTGCCTTCGCTCAGCACTTCATACTGCAGACCGGAGCTGGTGGTGACAACACCCTTCTTCTTGGCGTTTTCTTCCAGGAACTTCTGGCCCTTTTCCAAGTTAGCCTTGGACTCATCAGCCGCCTTCTTGGCTGCGGCTTCGTTGATCTTCTGATCGTAATCCTTCAGTGCCTTTTCCAGCTGCTTGTCATCCAGCAGCGACTTCTTGGCCAGACCGTCCTGCACGCCCTTCATGATTTCGGCGTTGTCCAGCTTGACCCCCAACTCCTGCTGACGCTGCAGGGTGTTGGCAATATAACGGCCCATCGACTGGCCAATCGCATAAGCGGAGGTTTCTTCAAAGGTCTTCAGCGCGCCACTGGCCGACCCGGCCTGGGCGGATTGTGCTGCCGGTGCCTTCCCTGCTTCAGCATCGGCTTTCTTCTCATCTTTTTGACAACCGGTAATGGCCACGGTCATTGCGGCGGCCAACAGGGACATCTTCAGGATCTGCTTCATTATGTTCTCCAAACACCCAATCTTCGCGCTGGATCTGGTGACGGCGCG
>JAYRLO010000305.1:0-573 GCA_041905215.1 Aeromonadaceae bacterium | reverse complement strand
AGAGCGCAACAGCGTTACATGGCAATCATCGAAAAATAGTGAGCTATAACGGATCTTTACCTCTCGATAGAACAGCGGCAACGTTTTCCTGCCCCGACGACTGCGCTGATGAGACTAACTCTTGATGGGACGCTACTGGTATCATGCCCGCCCATCACGCCCCGCAATGGCAGAGGAAAACCATGACCGCCGAACTGGAACGACGCACCGAAGATCTGGAAACCCGACTGGCGTTTCAGGAGCTGACCATCGAGCAACTGAGTGAAGAGCTTGCCGAACAACAACGCACCATCGAGAAACTGCGTCAGCAGATGGAGGTGGTGATCAGCAAGTTACGCGAGCAAGCCGGCTCACCGGTGGCCAGCCAAGCCGAAGAGACCCCGCCGCCGCACTATTGATTGCCGCACTGCGGATAGACAGATGCCGCCTGTCGGCAGCATCTGGTGGGGGTGGATTCGGGTGACGGTTGCCCGTCACCCGAGCAGATTAGCTTTGTTTGGGCCACCTATGGCGCTGACGCGCACGACAGACCAGACGCAGCGCCTGACGCTGACGGGTTTGCAGATCCTGCAC
>JAYRLO010000304.1:0-3317 GCA_041905215.1 Aeromonadaceae bacterium | reverse complement strand
CGAAACTGAACCGGACTAAATCGAACCATCCTCGAGGCTGGCCGTCTCCTCCGGAAGTGACTCGGCAGCACTTTGAGACTTGTTCACCCAATTGCGCACCAGGGTATAGAACAGAGCCAGCAAGGTGGGGCCAAGGAAAACCCCCAACATGCCAAAGGCGATGGCGCCACCGATGACCCCGAACAGGATCAGCGAGATGGGCAGTGGGCTGTTACGTCCAATTACCAGTGACTTGACGACATTATCTATGGTGCCAACGACCAATAGGAACCAGGCCACCAGGAAGCCGGCCCAGACCATTTCACCCTGTTTAAACAACCAATAGGCGGCGATGAAGCCAATCAGCGGAGGCCCCCCAGGAATGACGGAGACCAGGCAGACCAGTAGACCCAGACTCATCGCATTGGGGACACCGGAAATAGCCAGACCAAACCAAGCCAAAGCACCCTGCGCCACAGCGGCGCCGATGAAACCATAAACCACACCACGAATCGTACTGTTGCTGATCCGTAGCAGGTTTTCTCCGGCAGGACCGGCCACCTTGTGACTGAATGCGATAACCCAGCGATGCAAGCGCTCACCCTCGGCATAGAGCAGGCCGGCGATGAGGATACTGAGCAGCAGCATCATCAAACCACCGCCCAGAGCACTGGCCATGCTGAGCATGATCTTTGCTGCTGGGGCCACCATCCCCTTGAGTTGATTCAGGATCTGGTAATCCTGGTTCTGCAGAGCCAGCCACTGGGTGGCCAGCCAATCCCCGATCACCGGCAAACCGGATATCCAGTTCGGCAGTTCGGGCAAGCCGGCCTGCACCTGTTCCGGGATCGTGCGCGCCAGGTTAGTCAGTTGTTGGGCAAAATCGACCGAAGCAACCAACAGCGGCACCAGGATAAACAACAGCAAGGCACTGACAATCAGTGTTGCCGCCAAAGAATCGCGATTCCCCAAACGCCCTGATAGCCACTGGAACGGTTTCCAGGTGGCAGAAACCAGAATAACAGCCCAGATAATGGCCGCCATAAAGGGCGCCATGATGGCCAGCACCGCCAGTACGATGGCGATCAGCAGTACCAACCCCAACAGAGGCTGGACCATGTCACTCAAGCGTAATTTCATCCTTCTCTCCAACAGGTATGATATTTCATGTCGGTTGAGGCACGGATACCCCACTCCCGGGCCAGCGAATTTGCGACAACAGCATGCCAGCCATCATCAATCCACAGCCACACCAGGCCCGCATGGATAGCGTTTCGTCCAGCAACCAGACACCACCAATCGCCGCAAAAACCGATTCAAGGCTGAGTATAATGGCAGCATGGGCCGGATTGGCACTCTTTTGTCCAACAACCTGCAGCGTATAAGCCACACCGACACTGACCAGACCGGAATACAAAATGGGTTGCCACCCCGCCAGGGTCGCCGTCAGGCTTGGTGTCTCTAGCACCAACGAGACCAACAGACTTAAAATGCCGCATACCGCAAATTGTACGGATGAGAGTTTGAGCGGGCTGAATCGACCACTGAAGTGATCGATCAACAAAATATGAAAAGCCCAGAACAGAGCTCCGATAAACTGCAGCATGTCACCGAAGGACATCGAGAAATCATCATTGATGCTGAGCAGGTAGAGACCGAATACCGCCAATACGGCACCCAGCCAGGTTGTCACACCGGTAGTATGTTTCAGTAACAACCCCAGTATGGGCACCAGGATCAGATAGAGACCGGTAATGAAACCGGCCTTGGCCGCAGTCGTATATAAAAGACCAACTTGCTGTAAGGCTGCGGCAATAAAGAGTACCGAACCGGCCAGAATCCCTGCTTTGAGTAGTGATGACTCACTCGCCGGACGCTCCTTCTGACTCCTAGAAAACCACCAAATCAGCGGCAACAGCGAGCAGCTACCGAGCAAAAAACGGACGCCATTGAAGGCAAAGGGTTCGAGAAAATCCATCCCCAGGCGTTGGGCGACAAAACCAAATCCCCAGATCGCGGCGGCGAACAACAACATCAAGTTGGCTTGCATAACGAAACTCACGTGCAGAAAAATGAACCATAGCGGGTGCGCCATTATAGCCGATAAAGTAGCCACCCCCAGGAAAAATGCGAAGCTGGTCACCTCGATGCAGATCTTGTATAACCAGCGCCTGCGCCATCATGAAACAGCTTGGAGAATTCAATGTCATTCCAGCCCCGGCAATGGGACATCTTCTGTACCGTGGTCGACAACTTCGGCGATATTGGGGTTACATGGCGGCTAGCGAAACAACTGGCCCATGAGTTCGACCAGCACGTCCGCCTCTGGGTCGATGATATGGCGAGTTTTGCCCGTATCTGCCCGGAATTGCAGCCGCAATTGCACCAACAACGATGCCAAGGGGTTGATATATTCCATTGGAGTTCTAATTTCCCCACGGATTGGCAACCCGGCGATGTGGTGATCGAAGCCTTCGCCTGTGAACTCCCCGACATAGCCAAACAGAGCATGGCGCTCCGGCAACCGGCACCCTTGTGGCTGAATCTGGAATATCTCAGTGCCGAGAGCTGGATCGATGAGTGCCATGGTCTGCCGTCGTTGCAACACAATGGTCTCAACAAATACTTCTTTTTCCCTGGGTTTAGCCAACGCAGTGGCGGCCTAATCTGTGAACACTCACTGACATCGCAACGTCAACAGTGGCAAGGATCGTTCTCTTCCAGAAACGAGCTGTTCAGCAGATATGGTTTACCAAAACTCCCGACAGAAACTCGCTATATCAGCGTATTCACCTATGAGAGCGAGTCCCTGCCAGCCTTACTGAATCACTGGCGAGATGGCAAGGATCCAGTCTGTTGCCTCATCCCGCAGGGTCGGGCCTTGAACTCTATCTACCCTTGGCTCGGAGTGGATCATCTGGTCGCCGGCGATCTCTGGCAGCAAGGATCCCTGACGATCCTGATCCTGCCGATGACCGATCAGAACGGTTACGATCGACTGCTCTGGAGTTGTGACTTTAATCTGGTGCGCGGTGAAGACTCCTTCCTGCGCGCCCAGTGGGCCGGCCGCCCATTTATTTGGCACATCTATCCACAAGCCGATGAGGCCCACCTGGAAAAACTGACTGCCTTTTTACAGTTGTACGGGCAAAATTTGTCGTCAACTTGTTATAACGCCTTGATATCTCTCTGCGTCTCTTACGATAGAGGCCAAGGGAGTGAAGCGGTAGCCGCCTGGAAAACGGTCGAGCAACATGCCACCGAATTGCTAGAACACGCACAAAGCTGGCCAAGCAAAGCCTTGGCTGGAGGAGATTTAGCCAGCCGACTGGTGCAAT
>JAYRLO010000303.1:0-3338 GCA_041905215.1 Aeromonadaceae bacterium | reverse complement strand
TGAACGGCGATCAGAGTCGGTACACCGAAACCACGCTTGTACTCTTCACGCACTTCGGTACCCGGGCACTTCGGAGCAACCATGACCACGGTCAGATCCTTACGGACTTGAGTGCCTTCCTCAACGATGTTGAAGCCGTGGGAGTAACCCAGAGCAGCGCCTTCCTTCATCAGCGGCATCACAGCCTTGACCACGCTGGTGTGCTGTTTGTCCGGAGTCAGGTTAACAACCAGATCGGCAGTCGGAACCAGGTTTTCGTAGGTATCAACGACGAAACCATTGGCGGTCGCCTGTTGCCAGGACTTGCGACGCTCGGCGATGGCTTCGGCACGCAGGGCATAGGAAACATCCAGGCCGGAGTCACGCATGTTCAGACCCTGGTTCAGACCCTGGGCACCACAACCAATGATGACAACCTTTTTGCCCTTGAGGAAATCGCAACCGGTGGCGAATTCATCACGGTTCATGAAACGGCACTTGCCCAGTTGGGCCAATTGTTGACGCAGATTCAGGGTGTTGAAGTAGTTAGACATGGTTAACTCCATTAAAAAGCAGTGAATTCCTTGAGCCTTGAGCAGGCTACGACTGCCGTACTATAGCCCAGGCAATTCATTGCCGAAAATGATATATTCGGAACAAAATGTTGCAGTTTAAGAAACATTAAGCATCTCCCGATACCCGCTACGGACGCGCCCCAAAAGAGGGAAATTTAGCCATGGATCTACGTAATCTGGAATTGTTTCTGCATCTGGCCGAGAGCCTGCATTTTGCCAAGACCGCCGATGCCATGGCGGTCAGCCCCTCGACGCTGAGCCGGGCCATCCAGCGCCTGGAGCAGGAGGTCGGCTGTCCGCTGTTTGAACGAGACAATCGCAGCGTGGCGCTGACCGCCGCCGGTGATCGCCTGCGCGAGTTTGGTCAGCCCCTGCTGGATGAGTGGCAAAAACTACGCCAGGAGCTGCGCCACGTCGGGGAGCCGCTGCAAGGTCGGTTGAAGGTCTACTGCTCGGTGACGGCCAGCTACTTTCTGCTGCCGGACACCCTGAGCCGCTTCCGCGCCCGCTACCCACAGCTGGAGATCAAACTGGAGACCGGCGATCCGGCCCTGGCCGTGGAGAAGGTGCTCTCCGAAGAGGCCGACATGGCTATCGCCGCCCGTCCCGATGCCCTGCCCAGCAAGTTGCACTTCGTCTTCCTGCGCCGCGTGCCTCTGGTCTTCATTGCGCCGCGCGCCGCCAGTCCGATTTCGCGCTGGCTCAAGGATGACGAACCAGACTGGGAACACCTGCCGGTGATCCTCTCCGAACAGGGGCTGGCTCGCAAACGAACCGACCAATGGTTCCGTAACAAGGGGATCAGCCCCAACGTCTATGCCGAAGTCGCCGGTAACGAGGCGATCGTCAGCATGGTGGCGCTGGGTTGCGGTGTCGGGCTGGTGCCGGAGGCGGTCATCGACCACAGTCCGATGGGCGACAAGGTGCGGATCCTCGACGTGCGCCCGGCATTCAAGTCCTACGATGTCGGCTTATGCGTGCAGAAACGTCGTCTCGACGAACCCCTGATCCGTGCCTTCTGGGAAACCGCACAACAGAGTGGCAATTGATAAATTGGGTTGCACAAGGCCCACCGACTCAGCTATCAGTTAAGCCGCGCTTAAGCAAAAGCGTCTAGACTGCATACTGACATTCCCCAAGGTGAGAGCTCGACTATGAAAAAAATCGCGACCCTGTGCTGCACCCTGCTGTTAACTGCCAGCTTTACCGCCCCAGTATTGGCGGCCAATCCGGTCAAGACCGATATGAAGGCCATGAGTCAGAGTCTGCGCGCCGCCTCTCAGGCTGACGATGCGGCAGGCATGAAGGCCGCCTTGACCAAGCTGCGCGAATACTCGGTGCATGCCAAGGAGCAGATACCGCCTGATTTCAAGGATCAACCCGCCGATGGCCCAGAGCGCAAAGCGTATGTCGAGGGTCTGGATACCCTGATCAAGCAGATCGATGACACCATTGGTTTGCTGGATGCCGGTAAGCTGGATGAAGCCAAGGCCGCCCTCGATGGCATGGGGCAGACCAAGCGGGAATACCATAAGAAGCTGAAGGTCTAATCCTCTATTTCTTGTGAACCAAGGCCAGCCTCGCTGGCCTTTTTGTTGCCCCGCAAACAGGCCAATAGCCCAATCCTGATCAAATAGAGCAGGAGGAGTTCCCATTGAACCAACCGTTGGCGGCAGGGATGCCGTCATCGAGCCCCCACGGATGGGTTTACGGCGTGTTGGTGAAAGGGAACCTTCCTGCATTTCTTCTTAAGTGAATGTCATTGGCCAACAGTCCGTCATATCGAAATGAGAATAAGTGTAACTACTCTGATTAATAAAGAATTTTTCAAAAAATAGCCCCATCACATGATCCGGAACAGCTTTTGTCGACATCGGCTCTGGCAACCTACGCTCGCCCAACCGGGCCCATGCATGACAGCATCAGGAGACGCATAAATGAACCGCAAGTCACGCGCAGCCCTGCTCTCGATCGGCTCAAATATCACCCTCATCATCATGAAGGTGATCGTCGGGGTCATCAGTGGCTCTGTCAGTATCATCTCGGAGGCCATCCACTCCGGCATGGATCTGGTGGCGGCGCTAATCGCCTTCTTCTCGGTGCGCAAGTCCGATGCCCCCCCGGATGAGCGTCATCCCTATGGCCATGACAAGATCGAGAATGTTTCTGGTGTCATCGAAGCCGTGCTGATCCTGATTGCCTCCGGCTGGATCATCATCGAAGCCGTCAAGAAGCTGTTCAACCCCGGCGATATCGAGGGCATTGGCCTCGGATTCATGGTGATGCTGGCCTCGGCACTGGTGAACTGGATCGTCTCGGGCCATCTCTATCGGGTTGCTAAGGAGGAGGACTCCGTCGCCCTGGCCGCCGATGCCCTGCATCTGAAAGCCGATGTGCTGACCTCTCTCGGCGTCGGGTTTGGCCTTTTCGGCATCTGGGCCGCCAGCCACTTCGGCTACAACCTCTATTTTCTCGACCCGGTGGTCGCCATCGGCGTCGCCATCTTTATCACCCGTGAAGCCATCGAGATGCTGAACCACGCCTTCCAACCCCTGGTCGACCATAGCCTGAGTGAAGAAGAGCTGGCCATCACCGCCGAGGTCATCCGCCAATTCCGCCCGGAGAGCGATGGTTTTCATGATTTAAGAACCCGCCGAGCAGGGCGTCGCCGCCACATCGACTTCCATCTGACGCTGCCACGCGAGATGACGGTGGGCGAATCCCACACCATCTGTGACCAGATTGAACGCGGCATCGAGGAGCGTCTGCCCTACGCGGTAGTTT
>JAYRLO010000302.1:0-3346 GCA_041905215.1 Aeromonadaceae bacterium | reverse complement strand
TCCACGGGCAATGCGCACAGCTACGGCAGGTTGCGCCATCGCCGCCAGTTGGAGCCTCTAACATGACCTTGTCCGGGCATGCTTGCTGCATTTTGTAGAAGATCCCCCGATCAGTCGCCACAATCAACGTCTTATGAGGAAGTTGCTGGGCCGCCTTGATCAGTTGGCTAGTCGAGCCAACCGCATCAGCCATGGCAATGACAGATGCAGGTGATTCAGGATGTACCAGAATGGCGGCGTCCGGATACTGCTGCTTCAGCTGGAGTAACGCCTTGGCTTTGAACTCATCGTGCACAATACACGCGGCTTGCCAGCGCAGCATCTCGGCACCGGTCTTTTCTGCGATGTAGGCACCGAGATGGCGGTCGGGAGCCCAGATGATCTTCTCACCTTGAGCATCGAGATGTTCGATCAGTTCGACGGCGATACTCGAGGTCACAATCCAGTCTGCGCGTGCCTTCACCGCGACCGACGTATTGGCATACACGACTACCGTGTAGTCCGGATGTTCATCGCAGAACTTCGAGAACTCATCGGCCGGGCACCCCAAGTCTAGTGAGCACTCCGCTTTGAGCGTCGGCATCAAAACCTGTTTCTCCGGACTTAGAATTTTGGCGGTCTCCCCCATGAAACGCACACCGGCAATGATCAACGTCTGTGCTGGGTGCTGCTTGCCAAAGCGAGCCATCTCAAGCGAATCTCCGACGAAACCGCCAGTTTCTTCGGCCAGAGCCTGTATTTCAGGATCCGTATAGTAATGAGCAATCAAAACCGCATCGCGAGCCTTCAATAAAGCACGGATTTTTGCCTTGTACTCCAGTTGCTGTTCTGCCGATAAAGGAACCGGTTTAGGCGGAAATGGGTAATCCAGCGCAACACTACCAACCATACTGCTCATCAACTCATACCAAAAGGCCAGAAAGTTGGGCGATTATAACGCCAAGTTAATGAGATCCCAATCACTGTGACCATGACTCTCGCCCATGCAACCATACTCAATAGCAGGATCCAAACTATCCTTTAACCAGAGCTTCTGACTGGGGGTCAGCCATGAACGAGATGTCACTACGCAATAAACTCCTTTTTTTCGTCACGGCAATCTTGTTGCTAAGCAGTATCATCACTACGGTCTTTCTCTGGGCATCGTTACAAAATGCCAATGAGGCCATAGTCAGCAAGACGAAGGATGCCTTGAGTCAGGAAGTCAGTCATAGCCTGGCCGGACAGACCGGTTTGTATGGTGAACGAATCGCGACCTTTATCAATCAAGCCTACCGGATCCCCTCGGTTGTCGGTGGCATCATCGAACAGGCTTACCGACAAAGTGACACGGGTCTGAGCCGTCAACAACTCCAAGAACTGCTCCACGGAGTCATCGCGAAGGATAAGCAGATCAGCTCTGTCTATGCGCAGTTCGAGGAGGGAGGCTACCTGGATAAGGATGCGGACTGGACGAAACAATCCAGCCATTCCGTGGCAGGTAAAGGCACCTTGGAAATCTATTTTGTTCGCAATGCTGATGGCTCAATAAGCCAACAGCCGGTAGACAAAGCAGCCAGTGACGCCAAGTATGATCAGACCCTCAATGAGTTCGGTATTCGCAATGGTGAGTGGTACCTGTGCTCCAAGGAAAAATTAGCTCCCTGCCTCATGGAGCCCTACGTTTACGAGGTCTCCCCTGGCCACAAAGAGCTGATGACAAGTCTCACAGCCCCCATCCAACGTGATGGCCAGTTTGTCGGCCTGACCGGGGTCGATCTCAATCTTCCGCTATTCCAGCAACAAACCGAAGAGCTGGCTCATGCCCTGTATGATGGCACTGCAACCGTGGTACTACTCAGTAGCAAGAATTTAATCGTTGGCAGTAGCCAACATAAAGACAAGATCGGCAGACCATTGACTGAGCTCCCCGAAGCGGAGGCAACCAACTGGAATCGACTTCTGCACAGCAGCGACACTATCCTGGTTGATGAGGAATACATACTGGCGCGTTACCCAATCCAGATCCCATCCGCAAACCAGAGCTGGACATTATTGCTCTCCGTACCGAAGGCCAAAGCCATGGCCCAGGCCAATATCATCGCCAGCGAACTCGATGCGCTGGTCAAAGGTGTCGGTGTCCGCCAGATAATCATTGGCATGATCATCACGCTAGTTTCCGTATTATTGCTTGTGATGCTACTGAGCTCGATCGCCAAGCCGCTGCGTCTGATCACCAGCCATGTCGCCGATCTGACCTCAGCCGAGGGCGACTTAACACAGCGGATCGGGGTAAAAAGTCACGCTGAACTGATCAGTCTGGCTCATCACTTGAACCATTTCATATCCAAACTGCGCGATATCGTTGTCGAACTTAAGAATGTCGGTCAGGAGGTGAGTCTCGAGTCCGTGCGAGTCGGTGACATCGCCGATGACATTCACCACAGCGTGTCACTACAGCACCGGGAAATAGATAGCGTGGTGACGGCGATGCATGAAATGAGTACGACCGCCTCGGACGTTGCTCGATATGCAGCAGAGGCCGCCACAGAGGCCGAACAAGCAACCAAGCAAACCGAGCTCTCTCAGCAGACGCTTTCTCGCACTAAACATGAGATAGAGTTGCTGGCAACCGAGATGGGAACAGCAAATGCGGCGATTAGCCAGGTAGCGACGAGCAGCGCCAATATCAGTGGCATTCTGGATGTTATCCGGGCCATCTCGGAACAAACCAACCTTCTGGCATTGAATGCTGCCATCGAAGCCGCCAGAGCTGGCGATATGGGACGAGGTTTTGCAGTCGTTGCCGATGAAGTCAGAGCATTGGCAACCAAGACCAGAACCTCAACGGATGAGATCGGCGCCCTGATATCAACCTTACAGAATGAAGTTGCCAATACGCTGGGAATCATCAATTCAGGCGTCAGCCGGGCGCACAATACAGTCCAAAGCTCTGACGAGGCATATAACAGTCTGTTGCATGTCGTGAATCAGATCCAGGCTATGTATGATCACATCACTCAAGTAGCAACGGCCGCAGAGGAACAGAGTTCCGTTAGTGAAGAGATCAATATGAATCTGACCCGTATTGGCGATGCCGCCGGCACATTGACCCAACAAGCCGACAAGGCCAGCCAAGGCAGTAACAGCCTGAAGCAGCAGGTTCATCATCTGGAAGAACAGCTAGGAAAACTTCGGACTTGAGAAATAAAAAAGCCCGCAGAGCTGCGGGCTTTTTTATGTGCTGGGTCGTGCGAATGACTCGAACTTTAGACTCACTCTTAACAACTCGCTGTTGTTAATAACACAACGTAATTGGTGGGTTGTGAAGGGCTCGAACCTTCGACCAATTGATTAAGAGTCAACT
>JAYRLO010000301.1:0-3368 GCA_041905215.1 Aeromonadaceae bacterium | reverse complement strand
GCTGTAAATAATCGAGTTGCTGGGTAAGGCCTCGCAGATCGCCCTTACCATCACCATCCGAATCCTTGTATCCGCGCACATAGATTTCGACAAACACTGCGCCATCCGCCCAGTTATCAGGCATGTCACTCTCCATGCGAGTAACCGATACAGGCTTCAGATCCAAGCTTGCGCTCGCCTCCTGCTCTTCGACTGGTGGCGGTTGTTCAGATGAGCCACCACCTCCACAGGCTGCAAGTAGCAGTGCCATAGCCCAACTGCATGATATCCATACTGTTTTCATAATTTGCCTCCATTCATTAGTGACCTGGGGCAATCAGAGCACAGGGCAAAGAAATAACAAAAAACAATCAACCCCAATTGAGGCCTTTTTCACACTCTTCGAGCCGTATCACATAGTCGCAGGCTAGTGCACAATGCGTTTAGACGCCGCTTCAAGCCAAAGGGGGGATGCCGTACAAAACTCGTTCGTAAACAAAAAGAATAGAGGGAGCCGAAGCTCCCTCTGTTGCAAAGACTTGAAATCTAGCCCAGATAGGCCAGTGGACTCAGATCAGTGAGCCAATGCCGTATTGGGCGCCGTAGTTCTTGATCACGAAGTCGATATCCTTATCACCACGCCCGGAGAGGTTGATGAGGATGCTGCCCTTCTCCCCTTGCTGAGCCAGCTTGAGGGCATAGGCTACGGCGTGGGACGACTCGATGGCCGGAATGATCCCTTCACAGCGCGAGAGGGTGAAGAAGGCGTCGATGGCCTCCTTGTCATCAATCACGCCATACTGCACCCGCCCAGCCTCTTTCAAATAGCTGTGCTGCGGGCCAACCGCCGGATAGTCCAGACCGCTGGCCACCGAATAGACCTCTTGCGGTTCACCCTGTTCGTCCTTGAGCATGTAGGACTTGAAGCCGTGCATGATCCCCGGCTCACCCTTGGTCAGGCTGGCGGCATGTTCCCCTGGAACATCCACGCCACGGCCTGCGGGCTCAACCCCGTGGATCTTGACGCTGGCGTCGTTCAAGAAGGCGCTGAACAGCCCCATGGCATTGGAGCCGCCACCCACACAGGCGACCAGATTATCCGGCAGCTTGCCGGTCATCTGTTGAAACTGAACCCGCGCCTCATTGCCGATGATCGATTGGAAATCCCGCACCATCATGGGGAACGGATGGGGACCGACCACGGAGCCGATGGCATAGAGCTGAGTCACAGGATCGGCCAAGTAGGCTTCAAAGGCACCATCGACCGCCTCCTTGAGGGTCTTGCGGCCATGGGTCACCGGAATCACGTTGGCCCCCAGAATTCGCATCCGCACCACGTTCGGGTGCTCCTTGGCGATATCAACCTCGCCCATGTAGATGTCGCACTCGAGCCCCACGAGAGCGGCGGCTGTGGCCAGCGCCACACCATGCTGACCGGCACCGGTCTCAGCGATCACCTTCTTCTTGCCCATCTTCTTGGCCAGCAGCGCCTCACCCAGGCAGTGGTTGATCTTGTGCGCCCCGGTATGGTTGAGGTCTTCACGCTTGAGATAGATGGGCGCCCCGTAGCGCTCCGACAGGCTCTGGGCATGAAAGATCGGGCTCGGACGGCCGACAAAATGCTGATACAAACGGGTCAACTCTGCCAGAAACACCGGATCCTGACGGATGGCGAGGTAGGCCTCGGTGATCTCATCAATGATCACCTGCAGATCGGCTGGCACAAAACTGCCACCAAACTCACCAAAGTAACCTTTTGCATCCGGGAGTGGATGATCGAATGTATTTTTCATAGCGGCCTCCTGCGAACTTATGCGCTTCATGCGAAAAGGCCACAGCATAGGGTCTCCATCGCCTGCTGGCTGTTAGCCACGACACAAAACCTGGCAACCGTCGTGTAATTACTCATACCGCGAGCGAAATTACTAAAGTGTCATAAGAAACCCATGCATAATCACTCGGCTCGCTGCCATAAGGCAGCCATCAGCCAATGCTGATCCATCAGATAAGGCAGGATGTGTGCCCATTGAACCAACCGTTGGCGGCAGGGATGCCGCCATCAAGCTCCCATGGATGGGTTTACGGCGTGTTGGTGAAAGAGAACCTTCCTGCATCTTTCCTTGAAGTGATCCGCATTGAGCCATCGGCATAGTTGCCAATTACTCATTGAAAAGGAGTTCTCATGCGTTCCGGTAATCCCTTCCTCGGTGACAATACCTTCGAGATCGATGATCGCGGCGAAGCCAAGATGACCTTGATGGGTACGGTCAATAAAACCGCCATCCTGCTGGCGCTGACCCTCATCTCGGCCCTCTGGGTGTGGAACAAGTACTACGAGCTGCAAGACCCGGCCTCGATCCTGCCGCTGATGTGGATCGGCATCATCGGTGGTCTGGTGCTGGCCTTCGTCACCATACTGGCCAAAAAGGCAGCCCCCTATACAGCCCCCGGCTATGCCCTGCTCGAAGGGTTAGCGCTGGGCGGGATCTCGGCCTTTTATGAAACCCGTTATCCCGGCATCGTCATTCAAGCGGTCGGCCTGACCTTCGGCACCCTGGCGTGCCTGCTGGCGGCCTACCGCAGCGGCCTCATCAAGGCGACCGAAAACTTCAAACTGGGAGTGATTGCCGCGACGGGTGCCATCGCCCTGCTCTATATCGTCAACATGGTGATGTCGATGTTTGGTCACTCCTTCGGTTTCATCCACGAAGGTGGCACCGTCGGCATTCTCTTCAGTCTGGTGGTGGTCACCGTTGCGGCCCTGAATCTGGTGCTCGACTTTGACTTCATCGAAAATGGCGTGGCCAACGGTAGTCCCAAGTACATGGAGTGGTATGGCGCCTTTGGCCTGCTGGTCACTCTGGTATGGCTCTATCTGGAAATGCTGCGTCTGCTCTCCAAACTGCGTCGCTAACCTGCTCCCCAGGCTGTTCCCTCCTCTGTTTCTCCCATGGCCGGGCATGAGAACGGAAGACGGGAACAGCCCATCCTGCCGCTGGCAATACGCCCGGTCGACTGATAACGTCAGTACTCTACGAGCTCACCTCAGGAGTATTCGATGCGCCCCTTGATCAACAAAGAGACCGTCATGTGCATGTCGCTGGCCGCCCGGCCCGGCAACTTTGGCACCCGTTTTCACAACTTTCTCTACGAAGAGCTGGGGCTGGATTATCTCTACAAGGCCTTCAGCACCCAGGACATTGTCGGCGCCATCGCTGGCGTGCGGGCGCTCAACATCCGCGGATGTGCCATCTCGATGCCCTTCAAGGAGGCCTGCATCCCCCTGGTCGATGAGCTCGATCCTTCCGCCAAGGCCATCGACTCCATCAACACCATCGTCAATACCAACGGCCACCTCAAGGCCTACAACACCGACTATATCGCCATTG
>JAYRLO010000018.1:0-19236 GCA_041905215.1 Aeromonadaceae bacterium | reverse complement strand
CGACAAGCCTGCTCCAGCTCGGAGGCAGCCTGGTACAGAGCCATGGCTCCCAACGCACCGGAACTGCTCTTGATGGCATGCGCATGGGCGGCCGCCAACGAGGCATCCTGCGAAGCCAGAGCATCGGATAGGGCCGCGCTGCGCTCTCCTAGCTCCTGAATAAACAAGCTCGCAACCTGTTGCAATACCTCGGGGGTCGTCTCTGAGCGCAAGGTTTCAAGAATCGAGAGCTCCAGAATGGGTTGAGTCACCCAGGCCGAGACATCCGGAACAAGCTGTGATGGCGCATCCCGAGGTGGCGCTGCAGCATAGAGCCAACGCCCCACCACCTCATGCAATCGCTCCCGTTGCAGGGGCTTGCTCAAATAATCATTCATGCCCGCCGCCAGGCAGCTGGCTCTATCCTGAGCGAAGGCGTGGGCCGTCATCGCGACTATGGGTAGCTGGGCAAACTCACCGCCCAAGGCCCGGATCTGCCGGGTCGCCTCCATACCATCCATTCCCGGCATGGAAATATCCATCAGCACCAGATCAAATGGCTGCTGTTGTACCCGTCCCAGAGCGGCAACTCCGGTATCCACCACATCAACCAGACAACCCACTCGCTCCAGGAGTGCGCGAGCCACGATCTGATTGGTCGGGCTGTCCTCAACCAGCAAGATCCGCCCCTTGGAGGGGGCCAGCGGCTTCAACTCGGGTACCACCCACTGCTGCGCAACTTGCGGCATTGGCAGAGTGAACCAGAAGCAACTCCCCTTGCCTAACTGAGATTCGACACCCAGAGTTCCGCTCATGTGATCCACCAGACGCGCTACGATAGCCAGTCCCAGTCCGGTGCCGCTGAAACGGCGGTTCAATCCCGAGTCCAGTTGATGGAACTCTTGAAACAGTGATCCCAGGTGTTCTTGGGCTATACCAATCCCGCTATCCTGGACGGTAACATGCACCAACTCGGCTGACTCGCCCTCGGATGAAGCCGTCACCGAGACACGAATAAAACCGTGATCGGTAAATTTGATGGCATTGGAGAGCAAATTTTGCATGATTTGCCGTACGCGAGCCGGATCAGACTCAACCATCTCGGGTAGACGCGGATCCAGATTAAACTCCAATGCCAATCCTTTTTCGCTCGCCTGTTTACCGTAAAGATCTTCAAGCCCGCGTAATAGTGAGCGTAGATTGAAGGGGGTTGGCACGATCTCCAGCTTACCCGCCTCGATCTTGGAGAAGTCGAGAACATCATTGACCAGTTGTAATAATGCATTCCCCCCTTCGCAGATCCCTGCCAGCAGGTGACGCTGCTGTTCATCCAGACGAGTTTCCGCCAGTAGCTCTGACAAGTTGATCACCGCATTGAGCGGCGTCCTGATCTCGTGGCTCATGGTCGCCAAAAAATAGCTTTTGGCCCGGTTGGCGGACTCGGCCTCATCCTTCGCCCTGGCCATCATCTGCTCGGCCGAACGCAAGGATCGATACTGCTCGCAGGCCTGAATGGCAAACGCCAGCTTATCGACCAGAGGAGCCACCTCCATGTAGAGCGGGTACTCAAATTCGCTGCTGCGCCCCAGCAGCAATACGCCAATACTCTTGAGTGACCAGGCATAGTAAAGGTGCGAATCGGATGACAAGCTCAAGGGGGTCGGGAATGGCTGAGCCGAGGCGCTCAGATCGATGGCTTTCGCCATTGCCAGGTGCAAACCCCGATTGCGCATAGCGGCATGAGGCAAAATACATTTAGGCGCAAAAAAACCACACTCCTCATCCTGTAACAGCACGGCGGCGGTACAGCAGCCAAGACCGCGAACAAATATTGGCAAGCATTCATGCAACATCTCATCCAGATCCAGGCTGGTACCAATGGACATGGCGATTTCATGCAGAACTTCCTGTTCGATCAGATTGGTATTGGTCATGATCACATTAACCCGACGACTGAAGTCTTGTTATAGAGCTCTAGGTAATCATCCCCACTGTTGGCTATCTCCCCAACAGTTAAGGCTCCTACCAGCGGAATACCGTCATACTGCACCTCGGTCAACTCGCGGGATGAATCTGCGCCCAGAAACAACGAACGAGAGACACAGTTGACGAATATCATCATCTTGGGTTTATCACTCCCAAACGAGAGAATGGCGCGATCCCGGGCTTGTCGGGCCGCCGCAATCAATTTTGACGTCTCGCCGTGCATGACATGCACATAGGCCCCCTGCCGCACATCGCCCACACAGATCAGCGAATTATCAACACGTTTGACCGGATCCCGGATCACCATCTCAGCGCCCAGCATAGCAATGCCAAATGGATAGGACTTTGCCAGCCCGGCATAGTTCTGCTCGGTAAAACAGCTCCCAGAATGTCCCTCAACAATGTGCTGGTACACCTCAAATGCAGGCCGCCAATCCAAAGAGATGATACGGTTTCCATCACTCTGCGTGACCTTGTAGGCACCAGAGATTGGCTGCCAACCATGAGCCACACCGATCCCGCTATGACAACGGGCCATCACCAGCACGGCAGCGCCTTGCAATACTCCACGCGGCGTAATGACACATGACATGGGTGATAAGGAACTGTTACCACAACCGCCACCGATGTAGTTCAACTCCAGGCCATATTGGTTGAACAGAGCCCCCATCAGTTTGCCGATATGGGTCGATAATCCATCGACAAAAGTAAACAGGGTCGCCTTGTGTGCCCCCTCCATGCCGGAAATATCGGGTAGTGCCGCTTCCAACCGGGAGTTGGCTAACTGTTGCTCATCAAGGATGGTCAGTTGCACCTCGCACGAGATTGCCAGCAGCACACACCCTTTCTCATGCTGCTGTTGATTCCACAAAACCCGCGGGAAAAAACCGCCAAATACGGGTTTATCCAGGCTCCGGAGCAGCGCATCCAGATCGTTACGCGGGTATTGATTGTCGGCGGGTATCATCAGCAGAATTGCTTGAATTTTCGGATGAGCGACCAGGCAGCGGAGTTGATGTTCTAGCGCTGCGAATGAATCATCCGTGAGAAACAGGGTTTGCATCGACCACTCCTGCGGTTGTCGTAAGGCTGGAAAAAAGAGGGCCCGAATGACCTCAAACTTTCAATGAGTTAATTGATCACGCATCGAGTCGATTAATGCCAGTGCACCTGACGTTTATTGAAACAAGATCACACCGATTGCATCAAAATTGCGCATTCACCCCTTCGTCTATTGACGCAGACAACGCGAGCGCCCTCCACCAGGAGCAGCGATTTGCAAGTCACAACTGCAGATTGCAATCTGCAATTACCATTTGCGCGATCTTCAGCAACCAGCAGAACGCATCTATTTGATTAAAATAGCTTTTTATACTTGGCATTATCTTTGCTAAATCTTGTTCATCCAAGTCTTGTCATCTCGGACCGGGAGTATCAGGAGGATCTATGCTGCAAAAACGCGATCTGATCATCATCGGCTCCAACTGGTCTTCTTGCCCTACCGCAAGCCGTCAGCTGTTCTTGCAATTAGCCACCACCCGCCGCGTGCTGTGGGTCAGTCACAGCCTCGCCGCTGGATCCGGTGAACAGAATGAGTTCACTGATGAGGCGATGGCGCCATCGCCAATCCATTACCTCCAAGTAACGTCTATGCCCTGGGGGCATACCTCCTGGCTACAGGCCATCAACCAGCGTTGGATTGCCAAACAGATCCGCAATACGAGCGACTACCTGGCACTACACAATCCGATCCTGCTGTTTTTGGATCCATCGGCTAGCACCCTGGCTGAATCCCTGGCCATAGAGACTGTCATCTACTACCGGGATGAGCTGGCCACTGCGCTGCTCAGCAGCCAGACGGATCATGAGCAAGAGTCCCGCTTGATTGCCAAAGCCAGCCTGCTGGTTGCCTCCACACCGAGCCAGGCAGCCACCTTCCCGGCCTACAAGACCTGCCTGCTACGTCACGAAGGCCATACGATCAAGTCGATTCGCCCAAGAGACCTGCCGGCTGGACGCCCCATCATCGGTTTTCATGGTCCTCTGGATGATGATCTGGACTGGGAATTACTGGAGAACGCCGCTCGTCGCCGCCCTGATTGGTACTGGGTTCTGATTGGACCGAGGAAAACTCAGCAGTTGGATCGTCTGCTGCGGTTACACAATGTGTTTTGGTTAGGAGAAAAAAGCGTCGAACAATTACAAGGCTACCTGCAGCACTGGCAAGTGACGCTGCTACCATATCTCAATCTGCCACATATCTGCCGACAGCCACCGCTCCAGCTTGATTGGGTGTTGCAACAGACCAATCCAGTCATTGTGTCTGCCGATTTTGTCGGTCTGCCCCACTTCAAACCACTGTTGAGCCGAGTTCACTCCATGCAGGAGCTCGCCGAGCTGTTACCCATCACCGGAGGGGAACGTCAACAGACAACGCCGCTAACCACCCCATTCCAGCAACAGATGTTTTATAGCGTTGAAATGATCCGGCAAGCCGAAATGATGCAGCACATGGAGAGACCTAATTGGGAGCTCGGTGCCGATGAGTTCGGTCTGCTGCTCGACAATCTGTGAGTACGCCATCGAAATCGGCCTGTCGGCCAATACTGATCAGATAAGGCAGGAAGTGTTCCCATTGAACCAACCGTTGGCGGCAGGGATGCCGCCATCGAGCCCCATAGATGGGTTTACGGCGTGTTGGTGAAAGGGGACCTTCCTGCATTTTCCTTAAGTGAGCGGTATTGGCCTGTCGGCCTGTTGTTGTATCCGGTAAGTCAGCCCGTTGACGGCATAGAAGCCATCTGCGGGCTGGCCAGGCCTCACTGTGGATCGGTTCCCCAAACCAGCCGTTTACGATAGATGGTTGATGGACTGAGCTCCAGCAAGGAGGCCGCTTGCGGGATATTCCCAGCACACTGGGCTATCGCATGTTCGATCGTCTCTTTTTCAACGATCCACATCGGGCGGATCGGTGACTCTGCCGACAAGGGGGCCTGTGGCAACGAGGAGATGAGGCGATCCGATGGGATCAACTGATTCAAGGGCGGAGGCAACATGCTGGGCTGCACGGTCTCGCCATCATGTAACACCACAATATTACGCACCACGTTCTGCAACTGGCGCACGTTGCCTGGCCACTCATAATCGAGCAGTATCATCTCGGCCTCATGGCTGAAACCAAAGAACTGCTTTCCCTCCTCCGCCGCAAATTGCCGTAAAAACTGACGAGCGATCTGCAACACATCGTCACCCCGTTCACGTAGTGGAGGTAGTACCACCGGGATCACATGCAAGCGGTAATAGAGATCTTCACGGAAACGCCCGGCTTTTACTTCGGCCAAGGGATCACGATTCGTCGCACAGACAAAACGAACATTAACCGTCTCCAGGCGGCTGCCACCGACCCGCTGAAAACTCCCGGTCTGAATGAAGCGCAGCAGCTTGCTCTGCAGATCCAACTCCATCTCACAGATCTCATCCAAAAACAGAGTGCCACCATCCGCTCTAGCCGCCGCGCCAACCCGGTCAGCCAGAGCCCCGGTGAATGCCCCTTTCACATGACCGAAAATTTCGCTCTCGATCAGATCCCGCGGGATCGCGGCACAGTTGAGTACCACCAGCGGCTGATCATGGCGGGGGCTCAATCGGTGCAGCGTCTCGGCGCACACCTCCTTCCCCGTACCACTCTCCCCGGTAATAAACACGGTCGCCTTGCTGGGGGCTGCGCTCTCCAGCATGTGATAGACCCCTTGCATCGGTAGCGAACTACCGAGAAAACCACCAAATTCGCTACGGTCATAATTAGCGCGATAGGTTTCAACTAGATAGGTCAATTGTTGATGTTTGACGGCATTGCAGGCGGTCGCACACAGTCGCTTGCCATCGAAAGGCTTGGTCAGGAAGTCAAAAGCACCTCGTCGCATGGCATCAACGGCTACATCAACCGAGCCATGGGCTGTAACCACCACCACAGTACAGGGAATATGACGTTCATTGATGAAGCGCAAGATCTCCATGCCCGAGATGTCCGGCAATTCCAGATCCAGCAATACGACCTGAGGTAGCTGTTTTTCAAGCTGCTCGAGTACCGGGAGCCCCAGCGAAAAATGGACGACCTCGAAAGGCTCGCTGCGCAGATAATCCTTGTATAGCAAAGCCAGCGTTGGACTGTCTTCGACGAGAAAAATTAGAGGACGAGAGGAAGTCACAGACATTCTCCTTCCGGTTAGTTCCTCTATTGGGTCTAACAGACTGAGCGATGAACAACAAGGAGGTGTAACCACTTATTCCACATGTGTTACTGGGATCAACCTGACGTGGACTTGCTCAGGCGACCAATGGCAATCGGTAGCAGTTGACCTCGGCAAGGCGCCGATAGCTCAGAGCAGGAAGCAAGCTCGCCACCAGCAGCAGACCATAGCCGGAATGGCGCATCCCCCGACAAGAGGCCGTTATCCGTTGAGCCAACAGACCATGGAAAACCGAGTCAAAAGGGGCTCCATCATCGCGGATTTCCAACCACCTATCCTCTCCCTGTTGCCAAATTACGGCGCGAATAGTTGCGGCGGCTGGCGATGAATGACGAACCGTATTCGTCACAAGCTCTGTAACACCAAGCAGCAGATCTTGCCGATCCATCCCGTTCACGCCCAGCTGTTGCAGCTGCTGCGCCAACGCCCAACGGATCTGACGGCTGCCAAGCAGACTCGCCTCACATGAGTAGTGCCAAAGGATCACACCGGGTGGAGATGCTCCGCAAACGGCTGCCCGTGGATCTGATGCCACTAAGGCTGGAGATTGCCTCATAGAGTGCCATCCGTGATGCCATTGAGGTAATCCTCTTGGCTGCTATAACAGGGAACACTGCGATCAATATGCAACAGCCGCAATAACTCCCGAGGCTGCCCTGGTTTGCAGACCAGATGCAGATAGCGGCCATGATCGGCCAGACGCTTGTAGAGAAAGATCAGGGCACCGATACCGGAGGAGTCGACAAAAGGCACCGAGGTTAAATCGACCAATACCTCCTGGCACTCTCCCGGCATCTGTTCAAGCACTGGCGTCAACTCTTCGCAGGCCAGTGCATCCAATTCGCCATCCAGTCTCAGAACACACGTTGAACCCAGTGCAGATATGTGGTGTTTCATGGTAGACCTCCGCGATGCGACACAGGTGTCATCGCATAGGTCATGCCAACCCCAAACGGCGATAAATCAGCTAAATATCGAGCCAAAGGGCCTCGAAAGAGGCTCGCCAGCACTGCAAATTGCAAGATGTTCAGTCCTGGCAGTGCAATTTGCAAATCTCGCAGCCGCCGCTATTGCAGATTGAACCTCGAGGGGCCAAATGTTGCACATTACTCTCCAGAGATCCTGCGTGACCCGGGTGAAGTCGTAGCGATATACTTTAATATCCGCGTGTAATGGCACAAGAGAATTACAAGTGACAAAACAACGATACATCCTACTAGTCTGTTCGCTGTTCTCAGCTTTTGTGCATGCAGCGCCGCTCTCCCGTATTCACCTCGCTGATGGTCGGCTGATCCAGCTCGATGACGACTATACCTGGCACTATGTTCTCGAAGATCCAGATGCCAATCCGACAGCACGATCCAATGTGAGCGAGGTAAGCCAACTAGGCTCCCAGGTACTCGCCGATCCTGAGCTGTTGCACACAGTGGCAGCGTTCGGAGTCAAGGTGCAACTGGTCAAGCAGCAACGCAAGGACGATCAACTTGGGCTGACGCTCAACGTTAGTAATCTTGCGGCGGGTAGCGTGGTACAGGTGCGGGGGCGTATTACACTCTACTCGGCACAAGGACTTCGCCTGAGCCAGCAGGAGTCTCCCTTCTGGCAAGCTGAGTACCGTCTGCCGGAGAGCTATCTGCGTCAGGATCAAACCCGTCCATTTCGCACCCTCTGGATCCCCTTGCCGTCCAATGAGGATGCCCCCCTGATCCGGTTAGAGATAGTCGATGTCGAACGCCGATCCTGAGACTTGCGGCCATCGGCGCCGACTTCACAATTGCATTTATTATGTAAAATACATTACCGAAATAATCCATCCGGCTATGTGTATCACGCTTCAGTATTCATAACCGACACACTGGCTACGCTCAATAGGAGCCAAAGCCTCAAGCTGGGTCTCCGGAGGCTGGGCGACCCATTGACTACGCCACTGCGGAGCACCAAAACTCTCGGGCCAAAACTCTTGTTGTCTGACAATTTTTCCATCTTCGATCGTACTGAAGGTGATGGTTCTGGCCTGCTGAATACCATCGGTGATGAAGACATTTGAAACCACCTGATTCCCCTGAACCAAGATGTTTTCAACTTTGAACTGCCAGGGCGCATAGGACGGATAATGAATATTGATCATCGCGTAATTCCAGGCCCCCTGCACCACCTCACCGGATTGTGGCCAGACACACTCGAAATCGTCACTCAACCACTCGCCAGCACCTAAAAAATCGTTCATGTCCATACAGCGCCAAAACGCTAACACCACCTCTTTGACATTCATATCAATCACTCCTCGCCCACCTTGACAGGCTTTGGACTCGATAACGTCTGGATTTGATTAATTGTTCTAAGCTTTCATATGAAAGTCAACGTGGAGAAACAATTCCCGATATATCTGACAGGAAGATGGGCTACAGATGGAGCTTTATGCGGAATTTTCCGCGCTAGCTATTTTGGAGCACAAAACGCAGGCAAAAAAAGGAGCGCCGGAGCGCCCAAAAATTTCGAATGAAAAATGGTTTACACTGATTTACTTGAAAACTAATTGGCTCGGAACTGATTACACACAGGATCATAGTGATACCCAATCTCCGCCATGCGTTGGGCTAATTGCTGGTGATCAAAATTGAACATCGACAGTAACTCGTCCAGTGAATCACACTCCAGACGCAATTTTTCGTTGATGATTCCCAGCAAGATATTGGCATCCATACGCAGATATGAACTTAGATCCATGGCCATCTCCCCCTGTCAGCAACATGCTTAGCGCTAAATATAGGACGATTTATACGAAATACGCCGGGTCGCGATCACATTTCATCATCTCATCGCAACCGGCATAACCCATGGCCAGCTATCGGCCACAGCATGTTAAACTTCTATTCTCATCTTTCCGATGGAGCCACGATGCCAACCCTGAAAGTACTGTTACTGACCTTCTGTGTCTTTGCCGTGCAGGCCGAGGAGATTGTCATTCTGCCGCTACACCATCGCCTGCCCGAACAAGTGTTACCGACACTTGAACCATTGGTTGAGCCTGGCGGATCTATTGTCGGTGCCGGAAACCAGCTTTTTGTGCGCACCAGCCCGGAGAATCTGCTTGATCTGCAAAAAGTATTGCAAGCGATCGATCAACCCTTGCGCCGAGTCCTGATCTCGGTGCGTCAAGGCAATGGATCGAACCAGCAAAACCAGGCTCTACAAATAGAGCAAGGTAATATTCATCTTGGAAAACAATCGCAGATCAATATCAATGGGGTGGTGAGACAAGGAGAACGCTCAGCTAGTCAGCAAACCACCCAGCAAGTTCAAACGGTTGAAGGAAGCGCCGCGCAGATTTATCTGGGGCAATCGCTGCCAATTGCCATGCGTCAAGTCTGGCTGGATCATGGTCAACCAACGATTACCGACTCCGTTCAATACGTGGACATAGGAACCGGATTCTCGGCACAACCCCGAATCAATGGTAACAATGTATTCCTGACCATATCCCCCTTGCAGCAGCAAATGAACGGCAGCAACATTGAACACTCTTCGCTAAATACAACCATCAGCGGCCAGCTCGGACAGTGGCTCTCTATCGGTGGTTCAAACATCACATCGACTCAACAACAACATGGGTTGGCCGGAGCTGCATCCCAACAAGGTGCTCAGCAGCAACAAGTGTGGCTCAAGGTTGAGCTGTTGGAATAACACATCCTCTGGCACCTGAGTTGCGGCTTCTGTACGCCATTAAAATCCAGAGTCATCTGTCTATGGGCAGAGATCCAAACCACAGCGGTTAACCACGCGATCTCTGACCGACACTTATTTCTCGTTTTTTTATTGTTGTTGATATAGTTGGAATAGCACGCCCAGCCTAGGAGGCTAGCCATGTCGCTAACTCGTTGGATTTTGCTAGTCACAACCATGTCACTCATGCAGCAACCTGCGTTAGCCAAGGAGTGCATCGGCGTCATTAGTGCGGGTTCGGGTAATCACTTCTGGCGTGCGGTTGAATCAGGAGCAAGGAAAGCAGGCTCAGAGTTGGGCTACGAAATTTTTTATCGATACCCCTCGGATGAAAGCGCTATCAAGGAGCAAGGTCAACTGCTCAATGATGCCGTCAAGAAAGGTTGTGTGGCCATAGTACTAGCGCCAAACTCCCCAACGCGACTCACTGAGATTCAGGCGTTTAATAATCAAAATACTCCAGTTGTCATCATCGATCGCGACATGCAAATCGATCCGGTTTATGCCAAGGTTATGACCGATAACTATCGCGCCGGTCAGCTTGCCGCCCAGCAGATGATTGAGGCTCTCGCCGATCGCGGTTCGGTAGCCGTGTTAGGCTTACAGCAAGGGATCCCCTCCACCGACGCCAGGGAGCAGGGATTTATCGACACCATTCGCTCGTCAAACATAAAGCTACTCCCCCTGGTTCATCTAGGCACAGATATCGCAGAAATCAGACTCAATGCCGATCGCTATCTGCGGCAATATAGGGATGAAATGGATGGTTTGTTTACCCCCAACGAGATGACAACCCTGGGCGCTTTGGCGGAGCTGCGATTAAAGGCAAAAACGGGCAAGGTCATACATATCGGCTTTGATCTCGACCGTTATCTGCTGCAGGGGCTCTCTAGCGACGAGATTGCGGGGCTGGTCCTCCAACAACCCCACGAGATGGGGTACATGGGGGTGAAGTTGGCTGTCGATGCCTTGAATGGCAAAGAGAAACCCGCAGCCACCATCTATACCTCGGCTTACTACCTGACGAAGAAAAAGATGAATACCCCCGAGGGGAAAAGTTATTTACAGCTCAACACGGACGAGGGTAGTGCGTTGAGAAAGAGAAAAGCCGCTCACTGAGGGAACGGCTTTTTCTGATTGTTCTGAGCCTTGAACCGATCCTAGGAGCCAACCCAGAGCAAGATGGCTAATAGTTGTGGCGAGAGAATACGCAGAAACATCACGAGTGGATAAACAGTCGCATAGGCCAACGAGGAAGCCTCACTGGTCGGATGCAGGTTATTGGCGAAAGCCAACGCCGGAGGATCCGTCATCGAGCCAGCCAACAGCCCACAGAGGGTTAGATAGTTAATTTGAGTTAACCAACGAGCCAGTACCGCTACAGTCATCAAGGGGATCAGTGTAATAGCAACCCCAAATGCCATCCAAAGGACTCCCTCTCCCTGAACCAGGGTCTCGACGAAGTTACCACCCGCCTTCAGACCCACCACAGCAAGAAACAGCACTATCCCCAACTCGCGTAGGGCCAGGTTGGCACTCGGCGGCATAAACCAGTACAGGGGGCCAATGCTGCCGATACGCGACAGGATCAACGCCACAACCAGAGGCCCACCCGCTAAACCCAGCTTCAATGCAGCTGGAAACCCTGGTATGTAGAAAGGAATGGAGCCGAGCACAACACCCAGACCAATCCCGATGAATACCGGCAACATCTGAACCTGTTGTAATTTTTGTTGGGCATTCCCCACAAGGCTGGCGACTGCCTCTATGGCCTCGGGACGCCCGACCAGATTCAAGATATCGCCAAATTGCAGCGTGGAGTGGTTACTGGGAACCAACTCGATGCCCGCCCGGTTTAATCGGGACACAACAACATCGTACTTAACCTTGAGATCGAGCTCTAACAAGCTCTTGCTCAACACTTGTTCATTGGTCACTACCACACGGACAACCCGCAGATCGGTGCCTTGTGTCGATAACGAGGCTTCGACCTCTTCACCGATCACCAATTTGACACGCTTCAATGCCTCGGGCTCGCCGACCAGGTGAACCAGATCATTGAGCTGAACTCGAGTCGTCGCGTGGGGCACCATCAGAGCCTCACCCCGCTTCAGGCGCGAGCAGATCACCTGCCCATCCTCCAGACTCGGGATCTCCTGCAACATCAGGCCATCCAGATTGGGATTGCGGATCGCCAGGTTAATCGTCTGCAGATTGCGCTTTTGTTGGCCACTTTGTTGCTCGAAGTGTCTAGCCTCACGTTCAACGTTGATCTTGAAGATCACCCGCACCAACCACATGGTGAGCAGGATGCCACAGATACCAAATGGGTAGGCTACGGCATAGCCCATCCCCATGACTCCCATCTCGCTGGACTGAGCCCCCAGCTCACTTAAAATTTGTTGTCCAGCCCCCAAGGACGGGGTATTGGTGACCGCTCCCGAGTAGGTCCCCAGAATAACGGGCAATGGCACGCCGAAAATCTTGTGAATCAAAAAGGCCACGACAAAACCGAGCAAGACCAGCAAGGCGGCAAACATGTTCAGCTTTAGCCCAGAGGTGCGTAGTGAGGCAAAGAAGCCAGGGCCGACCTGAATACCGATCGTATAGACAAAGAGGATCAAGCCAAACTCCTGGATAAAGTGCAGGGTGTGCATATCCAGCTGGGCACCGAAGTAGCCCACAAAATGGCCCACGGCAATGCCACCAAACAGCACACCACCGATCCCCAATCCAACGCCATAGATCCGCCAGTTGCCAATCCACAGTCCTAATACAGCGACCAAGGCGAGCAAGCTGGTTGACAGTGCAACATCACTCATGTGCAGACTCCCGGTTCCGGAGATAGGTACCAAGGGTGACTTCTGTGAAGATCCCTCAGCTAGTGCAAGGTTATCAGCGGATTAGAAAGACAAATGGGCGATGCGGCACAGATCAAGGACTCAATCGTCCGTTTGCCGTAAAAGCCAGCTACTGGGTGGAGAGTGTATAGATGACCGGCAGATGCAAACGTGCGGGGTGGCCAACACCGTTGATGGTATATGGGGTAAATTGGTTGCGGGCTACAGAGCGTAGAGCCGCCTGATCCAGGAGCGCATAGCCAGAGCTTTGCAGGATCTCTCGTTTGAGCTGTTCACCGCTCGCATCCAGCCAAACCTCGACCATCACGGTTCCCTGCCAACCTCGACGCCGAGCCATCAATGGGTACTCCTCCGGGATCGGGGTTCCACGGTAACGAGCCTGGGTAATGATGGGGCCACCAGGTTCGATTGACGCCGCGGAGGCTTCTGGATCCAAATCCACTTTTTTTGTCGAAGCATCACTCTGCTGGGTCACGCTCTGCTTGGTATCTTTCTCTTTTGACGCTGATGCCGTCGCGGCTGGTTGCAAAACCGGAATGGCCATCGAAGCTGGAGTCGGTGGCGCATCGTTCGCCATACGGCGCACAGACGTGCGAACTGGCGAGGATGGATGCCTCACAGGCGTTGGTTCCCGCCGCTGCAGCCTCGGTGAGATATGACTCGTTTTGGGTTTACTAGCCACCAGTGCGGGTAATTCAGACGCAGAAGATGTTTTCCGGGAGGTAGACGGCTTAACAGCCACATCCAGTGCTTTTGATTTCGCGCTGATTTTTGATTTTGTGATGTCAGAATGTGCTGAGCGCCAATGACCCGATAGTAAGGTAGCTCGCACAAGTTCAGGACTGCTCGATTTGGAAATCGAGCGGAGAACAGAACCAGGATGAGATGCTAACCAAACGAAGAGCACAACCCCAAGGGTGTGCAGCATAAGAGTCAACAACCAGCTAGCGAGAGTCAGTTTCCGGTATGACATGGCCTCCCGCGGCGGTACCGGGCGCACCATGGTGCCCACTAGAGAGTGGTCGTCTGCTCCTTGTTCCTGACTCACCACGAATTGCCTCCCCAGCCTCCGGCACTCCGAGCCTGTCGCCAGCTGGCGGCCTGCCGGGTGACCTCAGGAATAAAATCCCAGAAGTCCTGCTCCAGCTCGGCATAATGCGCCTCGAGCTCACTCAGAGAACCAACCAGAGTATTTGAACGCTGAATACGATGAGTTCCAATCTGATCGAGAGCTCGGCCGATCACAGCCAGTTCGGCATACGCAGCCAACCAGTTCCTCTGCCGCATCCGCTCCAGGATGGCCAACAGATTGGCTGGAAGCCAGTCACGGTAACCTTCCAACGATTGGTAGAAAGCCTGGGTAAACAGCAGTAAGGGCTCATCACAGAAGCAGCCCCAATGCCGAGCCAGAAAATGGTCATAAATCAGGTCAATCATGACACCAGCGAAACGTCGCCGCGGCGGCGAGATCCGCTGGCGACTGCGCATAAACACTGGGTGTTGGTCGGTATAACAATCGATGAACCGATGCAACGCGACACCGGAAGCCAGATCCGGGGGCAGACCGCATGGGAGCGGCCCTTTGACAAAATCACCGAGCAATCCACCGACCCGGTCCGTGACCTGTGGCCCAGCCAGATAAACATGGGCTAGGTAATTCAATCGCATCTCCTCAGACAAGCATTGCGGGAATAACCAGTCCTGGTGAGCCCAAGGAGAGTCTGGAATTCAGGCTCAGATTTCGTCCAGATTGGCGGACATCGACTCTTTGAGCATGCTCCAGATCTTACCGGAATCGGCACCATATTGCCGAACCAGCAACCAGACAGCATCCGCCTTACCCGATTCACGAGCCAAAGCGGCCAGTTGTCGGTAAAAGGCTCGAGTACAATCGCGCGCCTGTTTATCGGCGAAGTAAAAACGGCCAATCCGGGTATAGAGTTTTTGAAACCCATTCAGGATCAATGCATAGATAGGGTTGCCCGATGCAAAGGCCAGTTGGTGATAGAGTTGATAGTCAAATTCGGCGAAGGCTTCCGCCTCATCGCCCAGCTCATCCGCCTGAGCCAATAACTCCAATACTCGCTCGGGGCTGTTTTTAACCGCGCCACGCAGGAAGATACCACTGATGTTGGTACGAGCCGAAAGCAACTGATCGATGAGCTCCGGAAACTTTTCCTGATCCAGACGGGCCAGGGTCTCCAGAATATTGAGCCCGGAGGTTTCCCAAAAGTTGTTCACCCGAGTCGGCTTGCCATGCTGGATGGTCAACCAGCCATCACGAGCCAACCGTTGCAACACCTCGCGCAGGGTCGTCCGTGTTACGCCGATCAGTTCAGAAAGCTCACGCTCAGCCGGGAGTATGGTGCCGGGAGGAAATCGATTATTCCAAATCGACTCTATGATGTACTCTTCGGCAAAACCAGCCGGGCTTTGGGCTTTAATGACCATCAAAATTCTCTGTTTGGGGAAAAAGCAGGGCGGATGATAACAGAGCGCCGATGTTATCAACAAGCGCTGGTGCGACCAGTTTGTGCACAAAGCGAGCCCCGACTGCTACCCGGCGACCGTGCAACATGCAGTGCGCTTGATGCGGTCGTCCATGCCAACTCAGCACCAAACCAGCCTCAGCGGGAGGCTCTTCCATTTTTTGAAGAATTAGCATCTAATCAAGGCTCTATCGTAAGGAGCCCTCCATGATTAGCTATATCCGGACTATCAGTGGTCAACGCCCAGCCTGGCTACTGTTAGCCGCATCCACCATGATCTTCGAATTTTGTGGTCTGTTTTTTCAATATGTCATGGGGCTCTCGCCGTGCGTCATGTGCGTTTATGAGCGATTAGCCTTCATCGGTATTCTCATCGCCGCTAGCCTGGCACTCCTGGCGCCGCAAAAACCCTGGCTACGCTGGCCAGCACTGTTGCTGTGGGCCTACAGTGCCTTCCGCGGATTACAGCTCTCGCTCAAACATGTGAGCTATCAACTCGATCCATCGCCGTTTAACACCTGCAGCCTGTTCGCCGAATTTCCAAGCTGGATGCCCCTGGATAAGTGGCTCCCCTGGATGTTCAACCCGACCGGTGACTGCTCCGAACGCCAGTGGGCCTTTCTGGGGTGGGAAATGCCTCAGTGGCTGGTGCTGATCTTTGGCTGCTATCTCGCTGTGGCCATCATCATCATGCTAGGCAATCTGGGCAAGGCTCGCTGCTGCCAATAAGACGCCCCCGGTCGCAGACACAAAAAAGCCCCATGCGGTATGTACCCATGGGGCTTTTTATCACGCCATCGAATTGGAAAAAAAATTGGCTAAAACGAGTTTATCAAGGTTGAGCCAGCTTGAAGAGGCGGAAAAAGTTGGCGCTAGTCACGGCCGCAAGCTCCTCCACCGAACAATTCCGCAACCAAGCGACATATTCGGCGACATCCCGCACATAGGCGGGCTCATTCTCTACACCCCGATGCGGAACCGGCGCCAGATAGGGAGAGTCCGTTTCGATGAGTAGTCGGTCGGCTGGCAGGCGACGAGTAACATCCCGCAGTCGATCGGCATTGCGAAAGGTCACAATGCCCGATATCGAAACATAGAAGCCAAGCGCCAGAGCCGCCTCGGCCATGGCCCAGTCCTCGGTGAAACAGTGAATAACCCCACCGACGGCCTCGGCCCCCTCCTCTCGCAGGATCGCCAAGGTATCTTCCTGCGCATCACGGGTATGAATGATCAGCGGTTTATTGAGCACCCGCGCCACCCGGATATGCTCACGGAAAGCTGCTTGCTGGATCGCCTTATGTTCAGGATGGTAGAAATAATCGAGCCCGGTTTCACCAATCGCCACCACGCGCGGATCGGCTGCCAAGGCATGCAGCTGCTCCTTGCTCCATGCCGACTCCTGATCCAGCGGATGCACACCACAGGAGGCAAAGACGTTGGAAAACGGGGTGATCGCCTCGAGCATCGCCGGAAATTGCTCCAGCGTGACGCTCACGCACAACAGATGTGAGACACCCCGCGCCTCGGCCTTAGCCAGCGCATCGGCAATGTCCTGGTGCTTTTGGCCATAGGCGAGTCGATCAAGGTGGCAATGTGAATCAACGAGCAAGACGTTATACCTCAAGAATCAATTGGTTAAACCAGGCAGTTAGATGCAGAGAAGGCATAGCGCTGGGCATGCCTTCCGGCTCGGCGGCCAATGACTGCCAGCGAGCGAGGGCATCGAGAAGTCGGCCCGATGAAAAAGAGGCCAGATACGAGATGGTCTCTGGAATATCGCTCATGACGCAGTCGCCGAGCGAACAACCCGACTGTAGTTTCAATGCATCGAGCATCAGGGTGTGCAACCAGGAGTGGGCATGGGGAGCCTCGTTGAGCACCAATGTAACCAGGGGAGCCAACTGCTCTGGGTTACGTAAGAACGCATCGAAGCAGCCACACAACGCCCGTCGCCGAGCATCTAACCCGTCACGCAGGTAACCGAGCGTCTGCAAGGGAGCATACTGATTCAATCGCAGATGGGGCAAACCTGCTCCAGTCCCCCCCTCCTGTGCATGGAGCCATGCCAGCGTCGGGCCGATCTCCGGCTGACGAATGGCCATCTTCTGGCAGCGGCTCAGGATGGTGGGTAACAATCTATTGGGCTGATCGGACAGCAGAATAAGATGTGAACGCCCTGCTGGCTCTTCGAGAGTCTTTAGCAGTGCATTCGCCGCCGCCTCCGTCATCCGCTCGGACCGAGCCAGAATCACCACCTTGGCCCCACCCAACTGAGCCGAGCCATTGAGCTTGCCAATCAGTTCACGGATCAGATCGACCCCCAGACTCTTCTCGGCAGGCTCCCCAAGCTGCAACAGATCAGGATGATGACCATGAGCCAACAGGGTGCAGGCATGGCAGAGCCCGCAGGCGCCATTTGATGTTGGGTGCTGACACAGGAGCGTTTGCGCCATCTGACGCGCTAACGTCAGCTTACCCAACCCCTGGGGGCCACTGAGCAGCCAGGCATGTGCCAGACGGTTTTGTGCGACACAGTCCAGCCACCCCTGCCAATAGGGCATCAGCCAGGGATACATAACGCCGACTCCAATACGCGACGAATCGCCTGCGCGACCTGAGCCTCGTTCTGACTGGCATCAATGACATGAATTCGCGGATCGCGCCGGGCCAGCTCCAGATAACGCATTCGCGTCCGCTCGAAGAAGGCTTGCTGCTCCAGCTCAATCCGATCGAGTTCACCACGCGCTCGGGCGCGAGCCAGACCAATCGCCGGATCAATATCCAGATAGAGAGTGAGATCCGGGGCAAAATCACCAAGCACTGCCTGTTTGATCTGGCGGATCAATTGCTCGTCAATCCCGCGACCACCACCCTGATAAGCCAGGGATGAGAGATCATGACGATCACCAATCACCCAGGTTCCCTGCTGCAACGCCGGCTTGATGCGTGTCTCAACCAGCTGAACCCGGGCTGCATACATCAGCAACAACTCGGCTTGAATTGTTAGCGGCTCATCGTGGATCTCTTTGACGATGGCCCGCATCCGCTCGGCGAGTGGCGTTCCTCCAGGCTCCCGGGTCTTCTCGATCTGCGTGATCCCCTGCTGGCGCAGCCAGGATTCGACGTGGCTAACCGCCGTACTCTTGCCTGCACCTTCCAAACCTTCAATAACGATAAATTTTGCCGACATCAGGATCGCCCCAGAATATAGCGGCGAACCGCACTGTTATGTTCCGCCAAGGTACGAGAGAAGTGGTGCTCCCCACCCCCCTTGGCGACGAAGTAGAGGTACTGACTCGCCTGTGGATGCAGCGCGGCCTGGATCGCTGCCTTGCTGGGCATGGCAATCGGCGTCGGTGGCAACCCATCAATGACATAGGTGTTATAGGGATTCTTATCTTGCAGATCGACTTTGCGAATATTGCCGTCGTAGCGATCCTTGATCCCATAGATCACCGTCGGATCAGTCTGCAGCTTCATCCCTTTACTCAGGCGATTAAGAAAAACAGAGGCGATCAAGGGGCGCTCACGGGCCTTGCCAGTCTCTTTTTCGATAATGGAGGCCATGATCAACGCTTCATAGGCGCTCTTATAGGGTAATCCTTTGGCGCGCGACTCCCAGCTCTTGTTCAGGTAGTCATTCATATGAACATTGGCGCGTCGCAGAATATCGATATCTTTGGTACCCGCCGTGTAGGCATAGGTCTCGGCCAAGAACAGCCCCTCGATATTTTCCTGCTGCAGATCCAGCGAAGAACGCACTTCTGCCACGTCATCCTCATCCAGCGTCTGCTCGATATAGGGGGCGGCCTGCAACGTGCGGATAAAATCCTCAATCCGCCCACCTTCGATCAAGGTGACGGAAAACAGTACCTCCTTGCCACTGCTAAACAGCAGTAAGGCATGACTGACTCGCCACCCCGATTCAATCCGATAGGTTCCCGATTT
>JAYRLO010000300.1:0-3397 GCA_041905215.1 Aeromonadaceae bacterium | reverse complement strand
GTCGCGCAACACGCTGGTGGCCCACTTGGGGATCTGCTACAGCGAGGTTGGCGACGATTATCTGCGCGCGACCATGCCGGTGGGGCCGCAGACCCATCAGCCGATGGGGATGCTGCATGGTGGTGCCTCTGTGGTCTTGGCCGAAACCCTGGGTTCGGTAGCCGGAAATCTCTGTGTCAACCGTCAGCATTGCTGCGTGGGGCTGGAGATCAATGCCAACCACGTGCGCGCCAAACGGGATGGGGTGGTGACGGGAACAACCCGGCCCTTGCACCTGGGAGCCACCACTCAGCTATGGCAAATCGAGATCCACGATGAGCGGCAGCGGCTCATCTGCACCAGCCGTATCACCTTGGCCATACTGAAGAAAAAACCAACTGAATGAGATAATTGTCACATTTCTCGCGACAAACCGCCTAAGCTATGTATATAATCTGCCCCCCTTGCAACACCGGGCCAGCAGCGACGTAAGACAGAGACCTTGCCGCTAGGAGCCCGTTCCCATTCCTCTTAACCGGAAGAACTTATGTCTGAAGTTGAAAATTTGCCGAGCTTTGCTGAGCTGGGTATTGCTGAACCGATCCTCAAAGCCCTGCTTGATGTTGGCTACGAAACCCCGTCGCCCATCCAGGCGGCTGCGATCCCGCCACTGCTGGAAGGCCGTGACATCCTGGGTCAGGCGCAAACTGGTACCGGTAAGACCGCTGCCTTTGCCCTGCCGTTGCTCTCTCGCTTGAATGCTCGTGACAACGCCACCCAGATCCTGATCCTGGCACCGACTCGCGAGTTGGCCATTCAGGTTGCTGAGGCGTGCCAGAGCTACGCCAAATACATGCCGGATTTCCACGTCCTGCCGATCTACGGTGGTTCTTCGTACGACACCCAGATCCGTGCTCTGAAGCGCGGTGCCCAAGTGGTCGTCGGTACCCCGGGTCGAGTCATGGATCTGATGCGTAAGGGCAAGCTGGATCTTTCAGCCCTGCGCGCTCTGGTGCTGGACGAAGCGGACGAAATGTTGCGCATGGGCTTCATCGACGATGTCGAGTGGGTCATCGAGCAGTGCCCGCACGATCGCCAGATCGCCCTGTTCTCCGCCACCATGCCGGATGTTATCCGTCGTGTCGCTCATCGCCACCTGCAAGAGCCGGCTGAGGTCAAGATTGCCTCCAAGACCAGCACCGCCTCGACGGTTCGTCAGCGCTACTGGCTGGTTTCCGGCTTGCATAAGCTGGATGCGATGACTCGTCTGCTGGAAGTTGAACCCTATGATGCAGTTTTGGTCTTCGTTCGTACCAAGACTGCCGCCGAAGAGTTGACCAGCAAGCTGGCAGCCCGTGGCCATGCTTGTGAAGCCTTGCACGGTGATATTCCGCAGAAGTTGCGTGAACGCACCGTCGACAAGATCAAAAATGGTCAGGTTGATATTCTGGTCGCGACCGATGTGGCCGCGCGTGGTCTCGACGTTGAGCGTATCACTCACGTCGTCAACTACGACATCCCTTACGATACCGAATCCTATGTGCACCGTATCGGCCGTACCGGTCGTGCTGGTCGTACCGGCGATGCCATCCTGTTCGTTGCACCGCGCGAACGTCGCATGCTGCGTGCCATCGAGCACACCACCCGTCAGCCGATTGAACCGATGCACATGCCGACTGCGCAGGACATCAACAAGCATCGCATGGAAGTGTTCAAGCAACAGATCCGTGACACCCTGATGTCTGATGATCTTGAGCAGTACCAGGAAGTGGTCAACGAGTTCCTGCAGGACGACAGCGTCGAGCCGTTGGACTTGTGTGCCGCTCTGGCCAAGATGGTCAAGGGTGACGAACCCCTGTTCATGGATGAGAATCAGCCTGAGCCGTCACAGCGCGTTGCCGAACGCTCTGATCGCAACGAACGTTTCGATCGTAACGATCGCAGTGACCGTTTTGGTGACGACCGTCAGCGTCGTGAGCGCAAGGTACCGTCTGTCGGTCCGCGCCCGCTGAAGGACCATCCGGATGTGGTGACTCAACGCTATCGTGTTGAAGTTGGTTATGAGCATGGCGTCAAGCCGGGCCAGATCGTCGGCGCCATCGCCAACGAAGCCAACATCGAAAGCGCGTTCATCGGCCATATCGAAATTTTCGATACCTTTACCACGGTCGATCTGCCGGAAGGCATGCCAACCGAGACCATGGAGATCCTCAAGCGAGCTCGCGTCTGCGGTCGTCAGCTGGAGATTGCTCAATTTACCGGTCAGCTGCCGGAGCGCACCGAGCGCCGCAACAAGCCGTTTGGCGATCGTCGCCCACGTCCTGAGGGTGGTCGTGACCGTCCGTTCAGTGACCGTGGTGACTTCAAGCGCAACGCGCCGCGTAAGTTCGAGAACAAGCCGAAGTTCGACAAGGGTGGTCGTAACGACCGCTAAGTTCGAGTCAACGCTCTGTGAATCAAAAGCCCTCCGCCATGCGGGGGGCTTTTTCGTTTGGGCTTTTGCACTCGGAAACGGCTGCGGCTCTATGGCTCGGTTATGCTTGGGTGATTGATGGTCGGGATCGGGGTGTACACGATGTTCAGCGATAGAATGCCGATACTGAGCGTGGGTCGGATCGCGGCCATGCTGTTATGGTTTCTGGCTAGTGACCCGGCGCAGGCGGCATTCTGGCAAGGCTTGTATCGAGCCGGGGCCGAGGTCAACAGCTTCCAGCCCTGCCCGGGCAATCTGGTTTATTGGGTCGATGGCTCGGGGCCTGTGGCGCTATCGCTGCGGGAGTACGCCCTCAAACATGTGCAGCGACCTTACCAGCCTTTCTATGTGGAGTTGGTGGGTGAGTTACAGGGGCGTCGTTCGGATGGTGCCGCGGCCGGCTATGACGGTGTTTTACTTCTGCAGTCGGTGGAGGCGATCACTCTGCGGTTACCGGCTGAATGTCAAAATTTGCCACCAGAAGGCTGATAAACGGCAGATGTCGCCGAGAGCGGGAAAAGAACAGGGGCGCCATAGAGCGCCCCTGTTGTGTCGTCGTCTTAGGGCTTCAGCCCCAGGCTTTACTCGTCGCTGTCATCACCCGTTGCTGCTACCGGGAGATCGGTCGCCGGCTCGCGACGGATCAGCGCCATGTAGAAGCCATCGAAACCGCTCTGGGCAGGGCTGATGCTGCGTTCTCGAACCAGGGTGAAGGCGCCTTGCTGGTCGGCCAGGAATTTGGCGACCTGATCCTGGTTTTCACAGGGCAATATGCTGCAGGTGGCGTACACCAGCATGCCGCCCGGTTTGACCATCTTGCTGTAGCGGCTGAGGATATCGGCCTGCAGCGCCATCAACACCGGCAACCGCTCGGCCGTATCGCGCCACTTGGCATCCGGATTGCGCTTGAGCACACCCAGACCCGAGCAGGGAACATCCAACAGA
>JAYRLO010000299.1:0-3400 GCA_041905215.1 Aeromonadaceae bacterium | reverse complement strand
CTAAGCCTAAGCCGTATCCGAAGCAGAAGCCTAAGCCGAAGCCGAATCCGAAGCCGAAGCCGAAGCCGAAGCCGAAGCCGAGCAACAGCCTGAAACCCAAGAGAAGCCAAAAGCCGGCGGATTCTTTGGCCGCCTGGTGCAGGGGCTGATGCGGACGCGGCAGAACATAGGCGCCGGCTTCCTGGCGCTGTTTCGCGGCAAAAAGCTCGACGACGATCTGTTCGAGGAACTCGAGACACAGTTGCTGACGGCCGATCTGGGTGTGGAGACCTCGGCTCGCATCATCAAGAATCTGACGCAGCAGGCCTCGTTCCGGCAGTTGCAGGATGCGGAGGCTCTCTATGACCTGCTGAAGCAGGAGATGGCAGAGATATTGCGGCCGGTCGATCAGCCTCTGGTCATTGATATCAGCAAGAAGCCCTATGTCATCCTGATGGTTGGGGTTAACGGCGTTGGCAAAACCACTACCATCGGCAAGTTGGCCAAGCGCTTCCAGCAAGAGGGCAAGTCGGTCATGCTGGCGGCAGGTGACACCTTCCGCGCTGCGGCTGTCGAGCAACTGCAGGTTTGGGGGCAGCGCAACCAGATCCCGGTTATTGCCCAGCACACCGGAGCCGATTCTGCCTCGGTGATCTTCGATGCGGTGCAGGCGGCACGGGCTCGGGGAATTGATGTCCTGATCGCAGATACGGCCGGTCGGTTGCAGAACAAGGCGCATCTGATGGATGAGCTGAAGAAAATTGTTCGCGTCATGAAGAAGCTGGATGAGACGGCGCCCCATGAAGTCATGCTGACGCTGGACGCCGGGACCGGTCAGAATGCCTTGAGTCAGGCCAAGTTGTTTGGCGAGGCGGTCGGGATCAGCGGCATCACGCTGACCAAGCTGGATGGTACCGCCAAGGGCGGGGTCATCTTCGCGGTGGCAGACAAGTTTGGCATCCCGATCCGTTACATCGGCGTGGGTGAAGGGATCGAAGATTTGCGTCCATTTGCTGCCGGAGATTTTATCGAGGCACTGTTTAGCCGGGAGTCTGATTAGCCATGATTCGTTTTGAACAGGTCAGCAAGCACTACCCCGGGGGGCATCAGGCCTTGCAAAAGGTTAGCTTCCACTTACAGCAAGGCGAGATGGCTTTTCTCACCGGCCACTCCGGTGCCGGGAAGAGCACCTTGCTCAAGTTGATTGGGGTCATGGAGCGACCTAGCGATGGTCGAGTCAGTTTTCATGGCCACGATGTCAGTCGCATCGCCCGGCGTGACATTCCCTATATTCGTCGACAAATCGGCATGATCTTTCAGGACCATCGGCTACTGCTGGATCGCTCGGTCTTCGATAACGTGGCCTTGCCACTGATCATCGATGGCTTCACCCCTGCCGAGGCGCATAAGCGGGTCTCGGCGGCGTTGGACAAGGTTGGCCTGCACGACAAAGCCGGTTACCTGCCCATGATGCTATCCGGTGGCGAGCAGCAGCGGGTGGGTATAGCTCGCGCCATCGTCAATACACCGCCGCTACTGTTGGCGGATGAGCCGACCGGGAATCTGGACGCTCAGCTGGCGGCAGACATCATGCAGCTGTTCACGGAATTCAACGATGTTGGTGTGACCGTCCTGATTGCCTCGCACGATCAGGGTCTTATCCGTCATAGCGGTTGCCGGACCCTCACTCTGCAGGCTGGGCGTCTGGTGAGTGATAGTGTCAATGGAGGGAACCATGAAGCGTAAACGTCATAGTTCGACCCTGTCTCGCTCGCTCTCGCTGTTCTTCTATCACCATCTACAAGAGGCCAAGCGAGCTGTTGCTGGCATCTGGTTTGCTCCACTCACCTCGTTGATGACGATCGCCGTCATTGGTATCAGCCTGGCACTGCCCGCGACCCTCTATCTGGTGTTGAAAAATGCGCAAACCGTCAGTGACCAGTGGCAAAAAGGTACCCAGATTACTCTGTATCTGCACAAGGGGACGGCGGAAGCCTCGGCGCTGACACTGAGTGAACGAATCAAGGCCCTGCCGGAAGTTGAAGCCGTGCGCTACATCTCGCCCGCCCAAGCTCTGGATGAGTTTGGTGACTTGTCGGGGTTCAGCGGTGCCATGGAGCATCTGAGTAGCAACCCCTTGCCTCCGGTGCTGGAAGTCACACCTGCGCCGCAGTTTCGCTCCTCAGAGGCGGCTCGGGCGCTACTGGCCCGGCTTACGCAAGAGGGGGATGTCGAACAGGGCAAGCTGGATCTGCAATGGCTGGAGCGATTGGATGGTATCGTCAACCTGCTGCGCCACTCGATCCAGGGGATCGTCGGCTTGCTGCTGCTGGGGGTATTGCTGACGGTTGCCAATACGCTGCGCTTGAATATTCTTGGGCGTCGCCAAGAGATCGAGGTGATGAAGCTGGTCGGGGCCACGGATCGTTTCATCTATCGTCCCTACCTCTATCTGGGGCTCTGGTATGGCCTGATCGGCGGCTTGCTGGCCTGGTGGCTGTGTGAGGTGCTGATGCTCTGGAGCGAGAGCGTCGTGGTCGAGCTGGCATCCTTGTATGACAGCCCGTTCCGTTTACTCGGTCTGAGTGCGAGCGAAGGGCTCAGCTTGCTGTTGCTCAGCATCTTGTTGGGGGTCGGCGCCGCCTGGTTTTCGGTCTACCGCCATATCCGGGAAATTGAGCCAAGTTAAAAATTTGCAGTTCACGTCGCAAGCGAATGTGAGCCAAGCACGATTTAAACATATAGTTGCGGAACTTTTTCGTGGATCTGACACTCTCACTTACGAGGGTTAAATCTGGGTGTCGATGAGGAAAGTTCATTGCCCCGGCAGCATGTTTCATCGCTTTGATTTGTGTATTCACGGACATGCTTTTTCAGGGGGGAACTTGATCGTTTCCCCCTTTTTTATGTATATAAATGGATCCCGGCCGCGGATCCTGGCGTTTATCGCGGCTCAGTGGTGTGGTACAGTCCGCTGGGATAGATAAAGAGGTTCACTATGACTACTGCTATTCAGCAATCCATGTTTCTCGTTCCCCAGGGCAGCCTGGAGGGATATATCCAGACGGTAAACAGCATTCCGGTGCTGACTGCCGCAGAGGAGCGTGAATTGGCTGAGCGTCTGCAGCAACAGGGCGATCTGGAGGCTGCACGTCAGCTGGTTATGTCGCATCTGCGTTTTGTGGTGCATATAGCCCGTAGCTATGCCGGTTACGGCCTGCCACAGGCCGACCTCATCCAAGAGGGCAACGTAGGCTTGATGAAGGCAGTGAAGCGCTTTGACCCGTCGGTTGGGGTGCGCCTGGTCTCTTTTGCCGTTCATTGGATCAAGTCCGAGATCCACGAGTTTGTGCTGCGCAACTGGCGCATGGTCAAGGTGGCAACCACCAAGGCGCAACGCAAACTGTTCTTCAACCTGCGC
>JAYRLO010000298.1:0-3401 GCA_041905215.1 Aeromonadaceae bacterium | reverse complement strand
GTGCGGGTACCGGAACTGTTTGCCATCGAATCCTTCCCAGCAGTGCATCACCTGGTCTCCACCATCGAAGGTGAGCTGTTACCAGAGCTCGGAGCCACCGACTTGCTGCGCGCCTGTTTCCCCGGGGGCTCCATTACCGGAGCGCCCAAGATCCGCGCCATGGAAATCATCGAAGAGCTGGAGCCGCACCGGCGCAACGCCTACTGCGGCAGCATCGGCTATATCAGCCAACATGGCCGTATGGATACCAGCATCACCATTCGTACCCTGATAGCCGAAGGCGGCCAGCTCTATGTTTGGGCCGGAGGTGGGCTGGTAGCCGATTCGCAGGTGGCGGATGAATATGCCGAGACCTTCCATAAACTAGGGAAGATCCTGCCGGTACTCGGCGGTGAGGCGCCATGCTAAACCGCGGAGGCCTGTCGCCTGGAGTGACACAACCACAGGTTTCATTGCCTGATTTTCTCACGCGATTCACCATGCTCCGCCCCTGTCAGCCGGAGCCTGAGCATCCTGAGTCTCAGATCCCTGGGTCTGGATCTACACCACTCAAACCAGCGGCTGTGCTGATCCCCATCATAGCGCGAGGAGATGAGCTATCTGTGCTGTTGACTCGCCGCAGTCGGCAGCTACGCCATCACCCCGGGCAGATCAGCTTCCCAGGCGGCCGTCAGGATCCTGAGGATGCGGATCTGGCCACCACCGCCTTGCGGGAAACACGAGAAGAGTTGGGGATCCCGGACCGTTACATCCGGCTGCTGGGAGTGCTCCCGGGGCATATTACCGTCAGCCACTATCGTATGGTCCCTTATCTGGGAGTGCTGCAAGCAGACTACCCGCTCCAACCGGCTGCCGAAGAGGTCGAAGAGGCCTTCGAGCTGCCGCTGGCACCCCTGCTCGATCCTGCCAACTATGGGCGTTGGACCATCACCCGCCAGCAACGCCCACACCCGATTTATGGTATTACGGTGCACAATCGCCTGATCTGGGGGGCTACCGCTCGCATCCTTTGGTTATTGGCTCGACAGATGCAGACGAATGCATTAGCAAACGGTTGCTCCATCGCCAGATAACAATATTAATCGCTAACCAATCACGTAAATTACAGAGCTATATTTTTTAGCCAGCCATTACTGTAGCATGCGTTCGCAACCGTTTCTGACCACGCCTTTTGCCAATCGGTGACCCATTCATGATCTCTATTTTCGATCTGTTCAAGATCGGTATTGGACCCTCCTCCTCCCACACGGTCGGTCCGATGAAGGCTGCCTACGCATTCATTGAACAACTGCAGCAGTTGGAACTGCTGGGACAGGTGACCCGGATACAGATCGGTGTCTATGGCTCGTTGGCCCTCACGGGACGAGGCCATCACACCGATCAGGCTCTGTTGCTGGGGTTGGCAGGTTACCTTCCTGAGACAGTGGAGATCGAACAGATCCCGCTGTTACTCGAACGCATCCAGCGCGAGGGGGTGCTGCCACTGGCTCTGGGACGGCAGACCATTGCCTTTCATGACACAGATCTGAGTTTCCATGACACGGCCCTGCCTCAACATGAAAATGGCATGATGTTGGAGGCATTTTCCGGCGACCGCTCGCTGCTGCGACAGACCTGGTTTTCGATTGGTGGAGGCTTCATCGTCGATGCCGACCATCTGCAGAGCGCCGCCCCCTCCCGGACTGATGTAGCCTGGCCATTCGCGAGTGCGGAGCAACTTCTCGACCATTGCCAGCGACAAGGATTCTCCATCTCCTACCTGATGCAACAGAACGAGCTGAACTTTCAATCTGCCATTGAGACACGCCAGCGCTGCCAGCAACTTTGGGAGGTCATGCAGCACTCGATCGAACGTGGCTGCCAAACCGAGGGGGTTCTCGCCGGTCCGCTTCGCGTGCCCCGCCGTGCGGCGGCACTCCATCGCCAGCTCCTCACCAGCGCCCAGCTCTCGACCGATCCCATGGCGGTGATTGATTGGGTCAATATGTTTGCCATGGCCGTCAGCGAGGAAAATGCCGCCGGAGGCCGCATGGTCACGGCACCAACCAATGGTGCCGCCGGTGTCATTCCCGCCGTCATGGCCTATTACGATAAATTCATCCAGCCGCTGCAAGCCGATGATGCGCGTAAGTTCCTGCTAGCAGCAGGCGGCGTCGGCTTGCTCTACAAGATGAATGCATCCATCTCGGGAGCCGAAGTCGGTTGCCAGGGTGAAATTGGCGTCGCCTGCTCCATGGCGGCGGCAGGCTTGACTGAGTTGATGGGCGGAAGTCCGGAGCAGGTCTGCCAAGCGGCTGAAATTGCCATGGAACACAATCTGGGACTGACCTGTGATCCGGTTGCCGGACAGGTTCAGGTTCCCTGTATCGAACGCAATGCTATTGCGGCGGTGAAGGCAATCAATGCCTCGCGTATGGCACTACGGCGAACCAGTAAAGCCTGTGTTTCACTGGATAAGGTCATTGCGACCATGTATGCCACCGGCAAAGATATGGATGCAAAATACCGCGAGACCTCCATGGGCGGGCTCGCCATCAAGGTCTCGTTCTGTGATTGACTATCTGGAGTTCTAATCGGTGCCAACGACAAACGGCCACGCGCGTGGCCGTTGGTTGCAATGGAACTATTCAGCGAACCGGTAGCGTTATGTTTTCGAACAGCTGCTCCACCTCGTAAGGGGTCTTGAGCGCGAGCGCCTTATCAACCAGATCGCGGGTCAGGTGCGGTGCAAAACGCTCCATGAAGTCATACATGTAGCTGCGCAAGAAGATACCGCGCCGGAAACAGATCTTGGTGGTACTGGATTGAAACAGGTGAGAGGCATCCAGCTTGACCAAATCAGCATCTTCCACGGGGTCTATCGCCATGCTGGCAATGACGCCAACCCCTAGCCCCATCTTGACATAGGTCTTGATGACATCGGCATCGGTGGCAGTAAAGACGATCCGCGGCTCCATCCCGGCGCGCGCGAAGGCGGAGTCGAGCTCGGAGCGACCAGTAAAGCCGAAGGTGTAGGTTACAAGTGGATACTGGGCCAGATCGGCAATTTCCACTCGCTCGAGCTCGGCCAGTGGATGCCCCTTGGGTACCAGCAGACAACGGGTCCAGTGGTAACAAGGCAACATCACCAGATCTTGGTATAGGTGCAGAGCCTCCGTTGCGATGGCAAAGTCGGTATTGCCCTTGGCAACCGACTCACTCAGCTGGGCCGGTGAGCCTTGATGCATGTGCAACGAGACCTTGGGGTACCGCTTGATAAACGAACGGATCACCTCCGGCAAGGCATAGCGAGCCTGAGTGTGGGTCGTCGAGATGTTTAGCGTCCCCTGCTCCGGGTTGGTGAATTGCCCGGCAACCGACTTGATACTTTCCACCTTGGCCAGAATTTCCTGTGAAATCTA
>JAYRLO010000017.1:0-19434 GCA_041905215.1 Aeromonadaceae bacterium | reverse complement strand
CGTCACGATCCAGATTTAATCATTGGCTGGAATGTCGTCAACTTCGATTTTCAGTTGCTGATCCGCCGCGCCGAGTTACACCAATTGGTATTGCGCTGGGGACGGGGAGGCGAGCCAATCCGTTGGCGACCGGGGCGCGAAGACGGGCAACAGGGTCAAGTGACGGTCCCGGGACGGGTGGTGCTCGATGGGGTGGCAACCCTCAAATCGGCAACTTGGCAATTCGACAGCTTTAGCCTCGAATCCGTGGCTCAGAATTTATTGGGGCGGGGAAAGGCGATCGATGAGGTGGATGATCGCGGTTCGCGGATCAGCGAGCTTTTCCATCACGACAAGTTGGCGCTGGCGCGTTACAACCTGGAGGATTGTCGCCTGGTCAGTGACATCTTTGCCCACTGCCATCTGATTGAATTTGCCCGTCTACGCAGCCAGCTGACCGGGCTGGAGATGGATCGCTATGGTGGCTCGGTGGCAGCCTTTAGCCATCTGTACTTACCTCATCTGCATCGCCGGGGCTATGCGGCCCCAGATCTGGGCGCGATTGCCGGGGCACCATCTCCCGGCGGCTATGTGATGGATTCCCGCCCCGGCTTGTATAAGCATGTGCTGGTTCTCGACTACAAGAGCCTCTATCCGAGCATCATTCGCACCTTTGCCATCGACCCGCTGGGTCTGATCCTGGGTCTGCACGAGGCTGAACAAGCTGCTCTTTCGCCGGGCCAGCTACCGCCGGTACCTGGCTATCTCGGTGCCCACTTCTCACGGCGTGATCCCATATTGCCGAGCCTCATTGCGCGCCTGTGGATCGAGCGGGATAAAGCCAAAGCGCAGCAGGACGATGCACTGTCGCGGGCCATAAAAATTCTGATGAACTCCTTTTATGGCGTCTTGGGATCGACTGGCTGCCGCTTCTTCGATCCACGGTTGGCCTCGAGCATCACGCTGCGTGGTCAGTGGCTCATGCTGGAAACCAGGAAATGGCTGGAGCAGGCGGGTTATCAGGTGATCTACGGTGATACCGACTCGACCTTTGTCTGGTTACAGCGGGAAACCGACACCCAGCAAGCCGAGTCGATCGGTCGACAACTGGCTGCGGGAGTCACCGCCTATTGGCGTGAGCGGTTAGCCCAGGAGTTTGGGTTGGACTCTTGCCTGGAGTTGCAGTTTGAACGCCACTATCGGCGCTTTTTGATGCCAACCATCCGGGGAACCGAGATTGGCAGCAAGAAACGCTATGCCGGTTTGCAAGGTGAGGGCGAGCAGGAGCAACTCATCTTCAAAGGGCTGGAGACGGTACGCACCGATTGGACCGAGCTGGCCAAGCAGTTTCAAAAAGGACTCTACCAGCGCATCTTCCATGATGAGGATCCAGGCCCCTTCATCGCCGAGATGATCCACAAGACGCGCAGCGGAGAAGTGGACGACTGGCTGGTCTATCGCAAACGGCTGCGTCGTCGACTCAGTGACTATCAAAAGAGTCAGCCACCCCATGTCAGGGCTGCTCGTCTGGCCGATGAGGCTCGTATCCGTGCCGGGCAGGCTCCGCGTTATCAGCAGCGCGGCTCCATCGCCTATGTGATGACCACGCAGGGTGCCGAGCCGCTAGAGTGCCGTACCGCGCCACTGGACTATGAACACTATGTCCAAAAACAGCTCAGACCGGTGGCCGAGGCGATATTGCCCTTTGTGGGGCTGAATTTCAGTGCCTGGTCCGATGGTCAGTTGCCGCTTTTTTGACGCTCGGTTTACTAACCACCCGCCAGCTTGACGGTGAACCCAGCCTTGATGAGTTCGGCCTGGATCAGGTCTCGCTTATCGCCCTGAATTTCGATGATGCCATCCTTGATGGCACCGCCGGTGCCGCTTTTTTTTTTCAGCAGGGTTGCCAGCTCCTTTTGCCGTTCAGTCGGTACGCCATGGATGGTGATGACTCCGGCTCCTTTGCGTCCCTTGTTTTCCCGACGCAGACGAACGATCCCGTCTTGAGGAAAGGGTGACGCCGAGCTGGCCGTTGGCTTGGCTGAATCGGCAACAAAGCCGCTATCCGTGGAGTAGACGAGACGAGAATTAGGATCAGACATGCAGAGGCTCCTCATAACTGGCAGGCGAGTATAGCCAAGGCTAGCGTTGAAAAACTGCTTTATTTTGTGGTTATTCGCTCTATAATCCCGTCAGTGATAATTGTTATCAATAAGATTATGGAGCACGGCTTATGCGTTTGAGTGATGTTCAGCCGGGACAATCGGCCCGGGTCTTGAGTCTGGGAGCCTTGGAAGCACCCATGCGCCGTAAATTGATGGCGATGGGGCTATTGCCGTGCAGTGAAGTTCGTTTCATTCGGAGTGCTCCTCTAGGTGATCCATTGCAGATTTCGACCGGAGGTATCACCCTCTCGGTGCAAAAGGCCCTGGCGGCTCAGATTGAGGTTGAAAGCCTATGAAATGGAATTTGATGACAGTTGGCAATCCCAACAGTGGCAAGACCTCTCTATTCAACGCTCTGACCGGCGCCAATCAGCAGGTTGGCAACTGGAGCGGCGTTACGGTTGATAAGAAGAGTGGCTATTTTGCAGCCGGAGACGATGAGTACCAATTGATGGACTTGCCGGGGATCTATGCGCTGGAGAGTCGGGATAGCTCCATCGATGAACAGATCGCCTTCCGCTATGCCATGACCCACAAACCCGATTTGGTGATCAACGTCATTGATGCGACTGCCCTGGAGCGCTCCTTGTTGTTGACACTGCAACTGCGCGAACTCGGTCTGCCGGTATTGGTGGTGCTCAATAAATATGACGTGATGCGCAAGCGTCGCCAGTCGATTGATGTGCCCGCCTTGAGTCAGGCCTTGGGCTGTCCTGTGGTGGCCTTGTCGGCCTACAACCGCAAGGAGATTGCCGCGCTCAAGGAGCAGCTGCCGCAGTTGATTTCGCAAACGGCGGTACCGCCCCTGGTCCTGGATTATGGCGAAACGATTGAAGCTGCCGTGATCGAGCTGTTGCCGCAGATCCATCATGGCCATCTGGCGGCGCGTGGTTGTGCCTTGCGTCTGCTTGAGGGTGATCCGGTACTGGATGAGTCGTTACAGTTGACGGGGCAGGCAGCGATTGCCGCCTTGATCCAACGCACTCAGCATCAGGTCGATATGGATCTGTGTCTGGCCGATGTGCGCTATGGCTTCATTCATGAGCAGGCTCGCCCTTGTGTCGTGCAGCATGGCAAGTTGGGCGTCAAGGGATCTGAGCGTCTCGATGCCCTGGTGCTGAACCGTTGTCTGGGGATCCCCATCTTCCTGGCGGCCATGTATCTGATGTTCCTGTTTGCCATCAATTTCGGCAGTGCCTTCATCGACTTTTTCGATATCCTGGCCGGTGCGCTGTTTGTCGATGGCCCTCGCCACTGGCTGGGGCTGCTCAATACGCCGGAATGGCTGATTTCGGTGGTCGCCGATGGTATCGGTAGTGGTATGCAGACGGTGGCGACCTTTATCCCGGTCGTCGGATTCCTCTACCTGTTTCTCGCCGTACTGGAAGCCTCAGGCTACCTGGCCCGTGCCGCCTTTGTGGTAGACAGGCTTCTGCGCCGCCTGGGTCTGCCGGGCAAGGCGTTTGTCCCCATGCTGATGGGCTTTGGTTGTTCGGTGCCGGCCTTCATGTCGGCACGAACCCTCAATGCCGAGCGTGAGCGACTGACCACCACGGCCATGGCGCCGTTTATGTCCTGTGGCGCCCGTTTGCCGGTTTACGCGCTGTTTGCGGTGGCCTTCTTTCCGCAATCCGGGCAGAACATTGTCTTTTTGCTCTACCTCATCGGCATTGCCATCGCCATCGTGACTGGTCTGGTATTGCGCAAGACTCTGTTACCCGGACGTAGCAGCTCCATGCTGATGGAGATGCCGGACTATGAGTTGCCACGGCCAAGCTATGTGTTGATCAAGACTTGGCACAAGCTACGCAGCTTCGTGCTGGGGGCGGGCAAAACCATAGTCCTGATGGTGGCGGTGCTGAACCTGTTCAACTCACTGGGGTCGGATGGCAGCTTCGGTAATCAAAACACCGACAAGTCGCTGTTGAGCCAGGCGGCTGCATTTGTCACCCCCGTGCTGTCACCGCTGGGCATTCGCGATGATAACTGGCAGGCAACGGTTGGCATCGCGACCGGTATCTTTGCCAAGGAGGCCGTGGTTGGCACACTCAACAGCCTTTACCAAACCCAGAACGCTGAAGATGGTGGTGAATTCAGTCTGACTGACTCCTTCCATGAGGCGGTGGCGACCATTCCGGCAAATCTGGCTGCCATCAATCCGTGGGATCCGGCAGGGCTGGAGTTAGGGGATCTGCAGGATCAGGCTGCCATGGCCGAAGAGCAGGAGGTTGATCTCTCAACCTTTGCCAACATGCAGAGCCACTTCGATGGCCAGGTGGGGGCCTTTGCCTACCTGCTGTTTGTCCTGCTCTACATGCCCTGTGCGGCGGCAATGGGCTCCTTGGTCCGCGAATCGGGTCGCAACTGGGCCATCTTCACGGCGATGTGGTGCAACCTGATGGCCTTCATGGTGTCGACTCTCTACTACCAGTTGGCGACTTTCAGTCGGCACCCGGCCCAGAGTCTCGCTTGGGTTGCCTTCTACGCTGTGGTGGCGGTGCTGACCTGGTGGGCCATGCACCGCAAGGGCGATATTCTGGCTCATAAGGTGGTGCGGGTATGATAGTGCGTGATGTCGGAGATCTTTTGGCCGATCGTGGGCGCATGAGTCTGCGTGACTTAGCCCGCCACTTTGATACGGCCGAGGAGGCGATGGATGCCATGCTCGGCGTCTGGATGCGCAAGGGGCGGATCCGCAAGGTCAGCCAGAGTGGGTGCAGTGGCCGTTGTTGTGGTGCTCGAGAAGAGACCCAGTACGAGTGGCTCCCCGAAGGCCAAATAGGTCTGGTGCAGAGGCAGTAATCTCCTCCTTGAGCCGATGAACCACGAACATGACCCGCACTGCGGGTCATTTTTTGTTCTCCCCTGTTCATTGTTGCTTGCTACAGGCTTTGAGTGCGTTTTGTCGGCTGATATCAGGACGAACGCAGACACGCCGTGAATACATCCCTGTAGGCTCGATGGTGGCATCCTTGCCGCCAACGGTCTGCTTTTGTCCTCGACTCCAGCCTCCAGCCTCCGGCATTCGTCGCAGAGTAGCAAAACATCGCCAATTTTTGCCGTCTTCTCTTTGCTCCGCCAGGTTGGGTCTTTGCTCCGCCAGGTTGGGCAGACGCATGCCAGCATAGGCAGCCGACGAGGGCTTGGGCATAATAGTGGCGATAACCGGAGGGGCTATGCAACAGCAAGAGGATGAACAGTGGATGCGCTACGCCATGCAGTTGGCGCAGCGAGCCGAAGAGGCCGGCGAAGTACCGGTTGGCGCCGTGCTGGTGCGTGATGGCCAGGTGGTGGCCGAAGGGTGGAACCTGTCGGTCTGCGAGCATGATCCAACAGCCCACGCCGAGATCCGGGTCTTGCGGGCCGCCGGCCAGCAAGTCGGCAACTACCGGTTACTGGATACCACCCTGTATGTGACGCTGGAGCCCTGCATCATGTGCTCCGGGGCTCTGATCCATGCGCGGATTGGTCGTCTGGTCTATGGTGCCGCCGATCTGAAAACAGGTGCCGTGCAGTCGGTCTTTTCACTGCTGGGCGATCCACGCCACAACCACCAGGTCGCCGTCACGGCCGGCGTCCTGGCGGAGGCGTGCAGTCAGCAGCTCAGTGCTTTTTTTGCGCGGCGGCGTGAAGAAAAACGGGCCGAGCGTCGGGCTCGACAGGCGTTGGAGAAAGAGGCCTAGATGGAAATAGATACCAAGGGATGGCTTGGCTCATCCCTTGTTCGTCACTCTGAGGTTACTCGATGGGGCTAGGGGCTAGTCGGCAGCCATTCCAGCTCCCAGCCATGATTCAGCAGGTACTGTTGCTCGCGCTCCAGGTTTTGCATCAACAGACGGTTCTCTTCGCACCAACTGGCGGGTAAAAAGAGTCGGCACAGACGCCCTTCTGCCTCCAGCCGCAAGGGCGGCAGCAGATGGTCGAGGCGTCGGTGGTGGAGGGCCACCGCCAGTCGCAGCAGACGGATCACCCGCCAGATCGACTCATCGTCATAGTTGGGAATGGGCATGAACTCCTGTTTGCGGATGGCCTTGCGGTGAAAACGCACCAGGGTTGCCAGCAACTGTTGTTCTTCCTGATCGAAGCCGGGTAGATCGGAGTTTTCCAGGATATAGGCGGAGTGACGCTGGATGGCGCTGTAGTTGATGGCCAGCCCAGTCTCATGCAGCATCGCCGCCCAGCACAGGATCGGCCGATACAACTCCACATCGAGCTGCCAGCTCTTGGCAACCTGATCAAACAACACCTGAGCCGTGGCTTCGACGCGAGCGGCTTGTGCCTTGTCGATATGATAGAGATCGGCAACGCCAAAGGCGGTGCGGGCACGAATATCCTGATGCTGACGCTGTTCGAACTCATACAGCAAGCCTTCGCGCAGTGCTCCGTCTGAGTACTCCATACGCTCTATGCCCAGGGAGCGGAACAGGGCAATCAGGATGGCGACCCCGGAAGCAATCAGCGGGCGGCGATCCTCGGTCAAGCCCGGCAACTCCAGCAGCTCGATACGTTTTAGCTCGACCATCTGCTGTTTGAGCAGCTCGAGGCGCTCCAGGGTGATGATGCCATCGTCATGGTGTGCGACCAGCAGTTCACGCACCGTCTTGATGGTACCCGAGCTGCCGAGGCAGGTGGTCCATCCCAGTTGCTGATACTGGGTGAGGATGGGCTCCAACTGGTGGGAGGCTTCCAAGATAGCGGCATTGAAGTATTTGTCGCTGAACCTTCCCTTGGCAAAGAACTGCTTGGTGAAGGTAACGCAGCCCATCTTGCGACTGGTCAAGGCCAGCGGCGTGAAGCGCTCCCCGATGATGAGCTCGGTGCTGCCACCGCCGATGTCGATGACCAGAACTCGGCCTTCCAGATGCTGGGTATGGGCCACGCCCTGATAGATCAGGCGCGCCTCTTCCTGGCCGGAGATGATGTTGATCGGATGCTGCAGCAAGGCGCGGGCGCGATCGAGAAAGACCTGGGCATTGCTGGCGGCACGCAGAGTGTAGGTTCCCGTGATGCGCACCGCATCTGGTTGAAACCCCTGCAGCCGCTCGGCAAACAGTGCCAGGCAGTCGAGCCCGCGCTGCATGGCCTCTTCGCTCAGGCATTTGTGTTCATCCATGCCTTCGGCCAGGCGGACCCGTTGTTTCAGTCGATCGACGATTTGCAATCGGCCATCCAGCACCCGAGCCACCACCAAGTGGAAGCTGTTGGATCCCAGATCGATGGCAGCCAGCAGATTACTCGGCATTCAGTTGCTGCTCCCGCTGCTTGAGATAGTCATAAATGGCAATCTGTGAGCGCATCTTCTTACGGTTGCCCCGTGGCACATAGCTGTTGCTCTGCACCGCATCGATGCAGCGCGCCTTGGTGGTGTCATTAAACTGCAGCTCTATGATGTCCAGGATGCGTTGTCGCAGCGTCTCATCGTAGATCGGGGTGCCCACTTCGATACGGAAATCGAGGTTGCGGGTCATCCAGTCGGCAGAAGAGATATAGACCTTCGGCTGGCCGTTGTTGTGGAACACCATGACGCGCGGATGTTCCAGATAGCGGTCGATGATGCTGATCACCTCAATGTTGTCGCTGATGCCGGGCAGACCGGGGACCAGCGAGCACATGCCGCGGATGATCATGCGGATCTTGACGCCAGCCTGGCTGGCGGCATACAGGCGGCTGACCATGCCCTTGTCTACCAGGTTATTGATCTTCAAGGTGATCTTGGCCGGTAACCCCGCCTTGGCATTACTGATTTCACCATCGATCAGGCTGTAGAGATTACGGCGCGAGTTGATGGGCGATACCAGCAGGTGGTTGAACTTGAAGCGCTGGAACGGATGTTCGATGAACTCGAAGACGCTGTAGACCTCTGCGGCAATCTCCTGATTGCGGGTAAATAGCGCGAAGTCGGTGTAGATCTTGGCGGTCTTCTCGTTGAAGTTACCGGTACCGATATGGGCGTAGCGCACCGTCTGCCCATCTTCCTTACGGCTGATGAGGCAGAGCTTGGAGTGGATCTTCAGGCTCGGTACCCCGAATAGCACCTTGACTCCCGCCTCGGTCAGTCGCCGAGCCCAGTGAATGTTAGCGGCTTCATCGAAGCGGGCCTGCAATTCGACGACGACCGTGACCCGTTTGCCGTTGTTGGCCGCATCGATCAGCGAGTCGATAACCCGGCTTTGGCTGGCAACCCGGTAGATGTTGATCTTGATCGAGGTGACTGCCGGGTCGAAGGAGGCCTGGCGCAGCAGCTCGGTGAAATACTGGAACTTGTGATATGGGTAGTAGAGCAAAATATCTTGCTGGGCAATCGCTTGGAACAGCGTCAGATGGCGATCAAATTCGCGGCAGTTGAGCGCCGAGAGCTTCGGGTTTTCCAGATAGCTGCGACCGACATTCGGGAAGCCGATGAAGTCTTTAAAGTTGTGATAACGGCCACCCGGCATGATGGAGTCATAGAAACTCATCTTCAGTTTGGCGGTCAGGAAGGTGACCATGCTCTGCGGGGTCTCGCGATCATAGGCAAAGCGCACCGGCATCGCCTTTAGGCGCTGCTTGAGGCCCTCACTCATGCTGTCGAGCACGCTACGGTTGAGCTGGGCCGAGAGGTCATATTCGGCATCCCGGGTCATCTTCACCGAGTAGGCGGCAATCTCGTCATAGTCGAAGAAGCCACGGAAGATGTCATCCAGGCAGAAACGGATGACGTTATCCAGAATGATCAGTGCCTTGCGCCGGACGTTGGACGGATCCGCGGGCATCGGGACAAAACGGGGCAGATCGTCGGTCGGAACTTCGATTAACGCATATTGCACCAGATGACCATTCTTCTTCATCTTGACGGCCAGATAGGTGTACTGGTCTTTCAAGAAGGCAATGGGGTCGCTGTCTTCGGTCAACAGAATGGGGCTGATGTGGCGCAGCACCTTGTCTTTGAAGTACTTCTTGATCCAGGCCTGATGATTGGCCGATATCTGGTTTTCATTGATGAGGAAGATGTTGTGACGAGCCAGCGAGATCATCAGTTCACGGTAGGTGGTGTCGAAGGTTTCCCCCAACAACTTGACCTTGTCCTGAATGGCATGCAGCAGCTCTTCGGCTTCCGGGTCACCACCATGCTCTTTGTGGATCAGTACGCGGCGCTTCACATCGGCCACCCGTACCTTGAAGAATTCATCCTGGTTATTGGAGAAGATTCCCAAAAAGCGAACTCGCTCGATCAGTGGAACACTCTTGTCCATGGCTTCTTGTAATACGCGCTCGTTGAAAGAGAGCCAGCTGAGCTCTTTTTCAATCCATAGATTGTCACTACTCATCGATATCCTCTGAATCATATTGCTGGGGTCTAGGCACGCCGCATCCACGAGTGGTTGCCATGACCTCCTTATATGTCAATAACATGACATATTTATGGCGCCAGTGCCAAATTCTGGGGCCGTGAATCGCGACACGCTCACGCCCCGGGTAGGGTGGCTGAGTTTTCATCGTAAAATTGCCGATATTTTACGCGAACTGAGGTGCCATCGGCCCCATGGGGGGGCCGTGATGGCGAGATGGGAGCCTGAGTGGAAAAGCCGCGTTGGATGAGAAAAATGTGTGTCTGGTTGTTGCAGGCCGGCTATTTAACTCGTTAGTGGCTGCTGTAACAAAACTGTCATATGTTCGACATACAATCCGCAGCATACCTAGAACCAGTCGAGGTTTTTGATGTCAACTGCAACCGTCAATGTGACTATGTCCGGTAGTCGCAAGCGACGAATCAAGGACAAGTTAGCCAGCGTCAGCGTCACCGCCGGGGGTATCCTGGTCCTGGTGGCTTTGTTGCTGATTTTTTTCTACCTGCTCTATGTGGTCAAACCGATCTTTGAATCGGCGACTATCACGGGCAAAGCCGAATTTAGTCTGCCGGTTGAGGGTAAGACGGCCCTGCTCGGCGTCGATGATCAGAACCAGATCGGTTATCGATTCAGTCGGGAAGGGCACGTCGATTTCTTCTCGCTGGATGGCCGCTCAGGCTCCGAGGTGGGCAAGTTAATCAAGCATCTGCGCATCGATGGCCAGGTCACCAGCGTGACCACCACCTCCTTGGGAAAACGGCAGGTTGTCTACGGATTAGCCGATGGCACCGCCCGTGTGGTGTCGCCTGAATTTGTCGTGACCTATCCCAATGACAAGCGAATGACCGATGCCGTGCTGAAGTATCCACTGGGGCAGGAGCCTATCGTACTGGATGAGCAGGGGCGGGCGATCGTCAGCCTGGCCTATGAGGCAACCAGCAACCTGGCGTTGTTTGCTGCGGCCACCAACGATGGTGAAACGCTGCTGACGGCTCGCGTCGGTGAAGAGAACTTTCTCTCCGGCGAGGTTGAGTGGACCACGGAACGCTATTCGCTGCCCAAGTTGCCGGGTACCGTCGATCAGATACTGCTGACGCCGGATCTACGTTATCTGCTGGCGCGTTCGGGTAACCTGCTGTCGATCTTCGACATTCGCGATCTACACAACATCCGTCTGAGTTCTGCCATCCAGATCAACGCCAAGGGGGGCAATGTCACCCAGTTGGCCTTGCTCAGTGGTGCTTCATCGCTGATGGTGGCAAACGACAATGGCATCATCTCCCAGTGGTTTGAGGTGCTGCGCGACGGCCGTCGCGAGTTCACCCATATTCGCGAGTTTGAAGCGAGTGGCCCGGTGCGGGAGATTGCCGTCGAACACAGCCGCAAGGGATTCATGGCGCTCTCCGCCGATAACCACATCGACTTGTTCCATGCGACCGGTCTGAGTCGTCTGCTCTCCGAGGTGATTGGCCAAGGGCGTATCGACACCCTGGTGCTCTCGCCGCGCAATAACAGCCTGCTAGTGGAGAGTGGCGAGCGTTTCCAATTCTTCCACGTCAAGAATGAACACCCAGAGGTGACCTGGTCGGCTCTGTGGCAGAAGGTCTGGTATGAGGGCTATCCGGAACCCCAGTTTGTTTGGCAATCAACCTCCGCCTCGGATGATTTTGAAGCCAAGTTGAGTCTGGTTCCGCTGGCCTTCGGCACGCTCAAGGCGGCAGCCTATGCCATGCTGTTTGCGGTGCCGATTGCCCTGGCCGGTGCCATTTTCGCCGGTTACTTCATGTCACCGGGCATGCGCAAGATCGTCAAGCCGACGGTCGAGATCATGGCGGCATTGCCGACCGTTATCCTCGGCTTCCTGGCCGGTCTGTGGCTGGCACCCATGATTGAGCAGCATCTGCCGGGGGTATTCCTGCTGCTGGTGGCATTGCCGCTGTCGATGCTGGTGGCTGCCTTTGCCTGGCATCATCTGCCACGTCGTCTCAAGGAGAGTGTGCCTGAGGGCTGGCAGGCTCTGCTGCTGATCCCGGTGCTGCTGCTAGTCAGCTACCTCTGTCTGACTATCAGCCCGATCCTGGAAGGCTGGTTCTTCGGTGGTAATGCCCGTGGTTTCATCACCAATGATCTGGGCATGCGCTTTGATCAGCGGAACTCCCTGGTGATCGGAATTGCGATGGGTTTTGCGGTGATACCGACCATCTTCTCGATTGCCGAAGACGCCGTCTTCTCGGTGCCTAAACATCTGACTCAAGGCTCTCTGGCGCTCGGGGCGACACCGTGGCAGACCCTGAGCCGTGTGGTGATCCTGACAGCAAGCCCGGGGATCTTCTCGGCAGTGATGATGGGTTTGGGCCGAGCTGTGGGCGAAACCATGATAGTGCTGATGGCTACCGGCAATACCCCGGTCATGGATATGAGCATCTTCCAGGGGCTACGGACGCTGGCGGCTAACATTGCGGTTGAAATGCCGGAGTCGGAAGTGGGTAGTTCACACTACCGGGTGTTGTTCCTGGCCGCATTTGTCCTGTTCGTATTCACCTTTATCTTCAACAGCGTGGCGGAGTTTGTGCGTCAGCGTCTGCGTGAAAAATACAGCTCGATGTAATGGGCCTCAAGGAATCAAACGACAATGAACAAATGGTTTAAATCGGGTACTCCCTGGATCTGGATGACAGGTGGTGCCGTCAGTTTGAGTCTGATTGCTGTGATTGGCTTGTTGGTGCTGATTGGCTGGCGTGGTCTGGTCTACTTCTGGCCCCACACCATCTACCAGTGGGAGATCAACGATAACGGCCAGACTCATCAGCTGATCGGTGAACTGCATGACAGTGAACTGGTACCGACGGCTCGCTTGCGGGCCACAGGTCTCAAGCTTGAGGGTGAAGAGCGCGAGGTGCTGGAGCGTTACCTGGTCAAGACGGGGAACCGCGAGTTTGTACCGCTGGATTTCCGCTGGGTACTAGAGACTGACATCCGCTCCCGTTCGACGCCTAGCGAGCTGGTGGTGCTGGAACGAACCACCAATGGTAACTTCTACGGTTACCTGCAGCAGGTGCTGGAGTCAGGCAAGGTGGTTGATGGGGATCTGCACGAGCAGTTGCAGGCGCGCATTGCCCGCGTGGCCGAGATCACCAAGAAGATCAATGGGCTGCAGAAATCCGAGATTGGTAGCATCAACTATCAATTGGAGAAGCTGCGTCTCAAGGAACGACGCCTGGAGCTGGATCATGAGTTGACGGCCGAAGCCGGGCAACAGATTGCCAGCGAACGTCAGGCGTTGAATGATCAGTACCAGGTGCTGGAGAAGCAACTGTTTGCCCTGCGCGAGCAGACGACCCGTGACAGTCTGGTCATCAAGGACATGCGTGGTCAGAACGTGACGATCCCGCTGTCCAACGTGCTGGATGTTAACTGGCCGAACGACATGACGCTGTTGTCCAAGATCGGTTTCTGGTTCCATCAGATCGGCAAGTTTGTCTCGGATGATCCGCGTGAAGCCAACACCGAAGGTGGTGTATTCCCGGCTATCTTCGGTACCGTGTTTATGGTGCTGCTGATGACGGTGATCGTGACCCCGCTCGGGGTGGTGGCGGCGGTTTACCTGCACGAATATGCCGGTAAAAATGCGCTGACCAAGTTCATCCGCATCGCGGTGATCAACCTGGCGGGTGTGCCTTCCATTGTCTACGGCGTATTCGGTCTGGGGTTCTTCGTCTACGTGCTGGGTGGCTCCATCGACAAGCTGTTCTATGCCGAGGCGTTACCGAATCCGACATTCGGTTCACCCGGCGTCATCTGGGCTGCTATTACCCTGGCGATCCTGACCCTGCCGGTGGTGATCGTCTCCACCGAAGAGGGGTTATCGCGGATTCCAAGCGCTGTTCGTCATGGCTCACTGGCCCTTGGCGCAACCAAGGCGGAGACCCTGTGGCGTATCGTGCTGCCGATGGCGAGCCCGGCGATCATGACGGGTCTCATCCTGGCGATTGCCCGTGCGGCCGGCGAGGTTGCCCCCTTGATGCTGGTGGGGGCCGTCAAGTTGGCACCAACGCTGCCGATGGATGGCAACTTCCCGTATCTGCATGTGGAACGTAAGTTCATGCACCTGGGCTTCCATATCTTCGACGTCGGCTTCCAGAGCCCCAACGTCGAGGCGGCACGACCGCTGGTGTATGCCACTTCGTTCCTGCTGGTGACCGTGATTGTCGGGTTGAACCTGACCGCCATCAGCATTCGTAACCATTTGCGTGAAAAATATCGCGCGCTGGATAACTAAGCCCAGCCTTTTCCCGAATTTGAGGTAAACGATGATTAACGTGACCCCGACCATGAGCCAGAATGAATCCCTTGATCTGGTCAATCTGCCGACGGAAAAGACGGCACTGGAGATCCAGCATCTGGATCTGTTCTACGGCAGTAAACAGGCGCTGTTTGATGTCAACATGAAGATCCCCAAGGGGCAGGTAACGGCCTTCATCGGCCCGTCCGGCTGCGGTAAGTCGACCCTGCTGCGCTGTATCAACCGGATGAACGACCTGGTTGAGATCTGCAATATCAAGGGTGCTATCACCCTGCAGGGGCAGAATATTTACGACAAGAGCGTCGATGTGGCGGCTCTGCGTCGTCGGGTGGGGATGGTGTTCCAACGCCCGAACCCCTTCCCGAAATCCATCTACGAGAACGTCGTCTATGGCTTGCGTCTGCAGGGCATCAACGACCGACGCCTGCTCGATGCCGCGGTTGAGCGCTCGCTGCGTGGCGCCGCCTTGTGGGAGGAGGTCAAGGATCGCCTGCACGAGAATGCGTTTGGCCTCTCCGGCGGTCAGCAACAGCGTCTGGTCATTGCCCGCGCCATTGCCATCGAGCCGGAGGTTTTGCTGCTCGATGAGCCGACCTCGGCGCTGGATCCCATCTCGACCCTGACCATCGAAGAGTTGATCAACGAGCTCAAGAGCAAGTACACGGTGGTGATCGTCACCCACAACATGCAACAGGCGGCACGGGTCTCGGATCAGACGGCCTTCATGTATATGGGCGAGCTCATCGAGTACTCTGACACCAACACCATCTTCACCAAACCGAAGATGAAGAAGACCGAAGATTACATCACAGGCCGTTACGGCTAGTTGAACTGCATCCCGAGGATATGACGATGGATAATATGAATCTGAACAAACACATCTCCGGTCAGTTCAATACTGAACTGGAGGCTGTGCGTAACAACGTGTTGGCGATGGGCGGATTGGTCGAGCAGCAGCTCGCGGATGCTTTGGTTGCCATTCATGATCAAGATATGGAGTTGGCGCGACGCATTGTCGAGACCGATCTGAAGGTCAACAGCATGGAGATCAGCATCGACGAGGAGTGCACGCGCATCATCGCCAAGCGTCAGCCGACTGCCTCCGATCTGCGCTTGATCCTGATGATCTCCAAGGCGGTGACCGATCTGGAGCGCATGGGGGATGTGGCCGACAAGTTGGCCCGGATGGTGATCAACAACACCAGCCGTTCTCACCCACCTCTGGTCTCTCTCGAGAGCATGGGGCGTCAGGCCATCAAGATGCTGCACGATGCGTTGGATGCGTTTGCGCGCATGGACGTCGAGGCCGCCATCCAGCTCTACCACGATGACGACAAGATCGATCGGCAGTATGAGTCCATCATTCGTGAGCTGATGACCTACATGATGGAAGATCCGCGCACCATTCCTCAGGTGCTCGAGGTGCTGTGGGCGGCCCGGTCACTGGAGCGCATTGGCGATCGCTGCCAGCACATCAGCGACTACATCATCTACTGCGTCAAGGGGAAGGATGTTCGCCACACCAAGATCTCCGATGTTGGGTCGCTGTAGTCTTATTGCTGACCCGCGGTGCTAGTTCACGCCTCCAGCGGTGGTTTCGGCCTGGTGTATCAGATAGCCAGGCTGGCTCCTGCTAGACTTGGGATCGAACCATCCATTGAAGGAGTCAACCATGAGATTGTTGTTCGGTGTGATCTTGATAATGTTGACGGTGCCGACGCTGGCGGCGATCACCATCGACTCCAACGGTATTCGCATCAATACCGATGACGACAAGCAGGTCGATGAGTGGAAGCAAAAACATCGTCAGGATTGCAGCTCCCTGAAGATTGGTGATACCACGATTCGCAGCGATGGTTGCCAGAGCAAGAAGGGCAAAGTCAAAGAGAATCGTAGCGTCCACGGCGACAATAACCCGGGGAAGGGGCACGATAAAAAGGAGTAGTCGGCTTGCTCAGTCAGGCGACTATTCCCGACCTGAACAGAATCAACCCGGCCAATCACCGGGTTGATTCATTTGGGTTTTTGAATCCGAAAATGGATGATTTCATTGTGAATACTTTTGCGGTGAGTCGGGAAGTCGGCAAGACACAGAGGCAGAGCGCTGTTAGTATTGCTGCCAAACCGCTGATGTATATGGATGAAATCATCCCAGGAGCAGGTAGTGAACCTAGTTTTTGATCTCGGCAACGTGCTGGTGCGTTGGGATCCGATCGCCATTGTGCGTTCGGTCATTGATGGTCCGGGCGCCGTTCGGCTGGCCGAGCATCTGTTTGCTCATCCGGATTGGGCCAGTGTCGATCGTGGCACCATGACTCTGGAACAGGCCGCAGAGCGCGCCATTGAACGCACGGATGTTGACGATGTCATTATTCAGGCGGCTTTTGCTGCCGTGGCACCATCGTTGCAGCCGATCCCCCAGAGTGTCGCCCTGCTGGATGTCTTGTTGGCGCAGGGGCATAGCCTGTATGCGCTCTCCAACATGGGACACGTCAGCGCCGATTATTTGCAGCGGCAGGCTAGTTTCTGGCCCAAGTTCAAAGATGTGTTGATTTCGGCCCGGGTTGGTTTGGTCAAACCAGAGCCTGCCATCTTTGAGTTGATGCTAACTCAGTTTGGTCTGACTGCTCACGAGTGCCTGTTTATCGACGACTCGTTGGACAATGTGCAGGCCGCCCGGGCGTTGGGGATCGATGCGATCCACTTCATCGATGCCAGCCAGTGTCGTGATGAATTGGTTAGCCGTGGTTTGTTGATTGATTGATAGGGGCGGTAGCCCCTTTTTCGTAACCGTTTTCAGTGCGGCGTGTCAGCAGACAGAGTCTGATCCTGGTCAAGGAAGGTCTCGTTTGCTTGCACTGTGTGTTTGATCACAAAAGCCGTCTGATGGTAATTTGCATGGGTTTATTTTCGGTGGGCCTGGCTGGTGCCAGAAATGTTCCTGCTGGATCCTGGAGTTCGATGCCAAGCGAGTAGTAGCCTAGCTGCTGGGGCCTGTGGGTCCGTCATCGGGTGTGGCTGCGGTCGATATTCAGGAATTGTTTGAGACAACTTTTTTTGGTGGCCATCGTTGAGTGCCTGATCGGCGCTCACCCTGACCTTGAACCGCCTTGGTCGGCCGTTGCCGCACCTGCAGCAAAGCGAGGAGAGAATGGATACAAGTAATAACCAGACTGTACTGGTACTCAACTGCGGTAGTTCTTCCCTGAAATTCGCGATCATCAATCCGAAGAGTGGGCAACAGTACCTGTCTGGTCTGGCAGAAGCCTTGACCCTGCCGGAGGCGCAAATCAGTTGGCGCTTCGGTGATGACGGCGACAAGCAGAAAGCGGCTCTGCCCGCTGGTGCGGATCATACCGCCGCATTGACCTTCCTCGAAGAGGAAGTGCTGCATGGTCAACAGGATCTGCTGGACTCGCTAGTCGCGGTTGGCCATCGCGTTGTGAACGGTGGCGAGTACTTCTCCGAACCGACGCTGGTTAACGACGAAGTCGAGGCCATCATCGAGAAATGCATTCCGCTGGCGCCACTGCATAATCCGGCTCACCTGCTGGGTATTCGTGCCGCTCGTCGTCTGTTTGCCTCATTGCCTCACGTTCTGGTGTTCGATACTGCCTTCCACCAAACCATGCCTGCGGCGGCATTCCGCTATGCCCTGCCGGATGAGCTGTACCATAAGCATGGTGTTCGTCGTTATGGCATGCATGGTACCAGCCATTATTTTGTGGCAGCCCAAGCCGCCGAGCTGTTGGGGCAACCGCTCGATCAAACCAACGTCATCACCGCTCATCTGGGTAATGGTGCCTCGGTTTGTGCCGTCAAGAACGGCAAGAGTGTCGATACCAGTATGGGGATGACACCTCTGGAAGGTTTGATGATGGGGACCCGTTGCGGCAACGTCGACCCGTCGATCGTCTTCTTCCTGGTTGATGAATTGGGTTATACCCTGGATCAGGTCAAGGATGTTCTGAACAAGAAATCCGGTCTGCTCGGCATCTCCGGTACCACCAGCGATTTTCGTGGTATTACTCAGGGCGTTGAAGAAGGCAACGAGAACGCCAAGCTGGCATTCGATATGTTCTGCTACCGCCTGGCCAAGTTCATTGCCTCTTACTATGTGTCGCTCGGTCGTGTCGATGCGTTGGTGTTCACCGGTGGTATCGGTGAAAACTCCATGATGATGCGCAGCCGCGTTCTGGAGCTGTTGGCTCCGTTTGGTTTCATTGAAGATGCCAAAGGCAACGAAGCCGCCCGTTTCGGCAATGGTGGTCTGATCACTCAGGCAGACTCCGCCAAGGCTTTCGTCATTCCGACCAATGAAGAGTTGGTGATTGCCCAAGGCGCCATGCGTTTCGCGTAATCTTCGCTTGCATGAAAAAACCTGCCGCATACGGCAGGTTTTTTTTGCTCCCAAATTCAGGTAATAGCAGTTCCGGGTGGCAGTTGGCGAGGCGCGAAATGTTGGGGGAGGCGGGTCAATCCGCAAATGTCTGTGGTGCCGCGGATGCAGGGTGGCAGTAAATGACGTACTATGTATTCCTTGTCGTTCTGGTTATGGGTTCCGCTTTACACGGCGGTGAGTCGCTCTTGTTATGATGACCTATTTTCTGGCTTTTTTTGTCCTCTGTTTTGCCTTGACCGGTGTGGCGCGACGCTATGCTCTATGGCGTCATGCACTGGCGGTGCCTGAGTTCCGGCATCATCATCTGGATCCTGTGCCCCGTGGTGGTGGCATTGCTCTGGTGATCACCATGATTGCCTTGAATCTGGTGATGTATCGCTACCACCTGATTGATATCGCTGCCGCTCGCAGTCTGAGTTTCTCGGGCATGTATTGCCAATGACCTCAAGGCGCTCAATGCTCGCGTCCAATTCTTATTGCAACTGGTTGCCGTCTCTCTGGCGTTAACCTGGTTCAACCGGGATCTGATTGTCATCGTCTGTGACAGTTACCTCTACCTCTCCTGGGTTTGGTTGCCACTGATCGCCGTGATGTTGCTTGGCTTCATCAATCTGAACAATGTCATGAACGAGGTCGATGGTCTGGTTGCCTGTCAGGCCTTCACCATGGTATTTGCTTCAGCCTGTCTGTTGGCCATCTCAGCCGAGCTGCAATGGACTGTACCCCTGATCCTGCTGTGCGCTCCCATCCTTGGCTTTCTGGCCTGGAACTGGCCGCCAGCGCGCATCATGATGGGCGATGCGGGTAGCAGTTTCCTCGGTCTGTTCATCAGCCTGCTAGGGCTGCATCTTTCTGGGGATACCTCCATCAACCTGTGGGTTTGGTTGATTCTGATGTCGGTCTTTATCTGTGATGTGTTGACGACCCTGGTGCTGCGTCTCTATCGCCGATTGAGCTGGTGGCCTGGCAGTCACAAGCAGCATGCATATCAGATCCTGGCTCGTCGCTGGGATAGCCACTTCTATGTGACCCTGCTTTTATGTTTGCTCAATTGGCTTTGGCTGTTTCCGTTAGCCTATCTGGCGATGGAGTATGAAAGTATCGGGCTGTTTATCTGGCTGGGGGCCATGGCACCGTTGATTGCCGGTTGCGTGTGGCTCAAGGCTGGCGCGGAGGACGAGGCGATGCCTCTGTAACCCACAGCTTCATTGCACATCCTGGTTACAAATAAAGAGGGGCTACCGACAGGTAGCCCCT
>JAYRLO010000016.1:0-19462 GCA_041905215.1 Aeromonadaceae bacterium | reverse complement strand
TGTTCGCCCGCCCGCTTCGTGCGCTGGCAAGAAACCGCCGACGGTCTGGAATGTCGCCTCAATGAGGTGCTGATCGATCGCTATGCACCCGGCGAAAATGCGGGCTATCCCACCCTGTGCAAGGGACGTTATCGGGTTGGGGAACAGCTCTTTCATACCCTTGAGGAGCCAACGAGCCTCAATACGCTCGCCCTACTCCCCGAACTATTCGCCTGTGGAGTTCGCTCGGTAAAAATTGAAGGGCGGCAACGCAGCCCCGCCTATGTCGAACAGGTGACACGGGTATGGCGAGCGGCCATCGATAGCTATCAGGCCAACCCTGAGGCCTACCGGGTACAAGCCGCCTGGGATCAACAACTGGACGCCGTTTCTGAGGGGAGCCAGACCACGCTGGGTGCCTATCATCGGCAATGGCAATGAAGGAGCCGCATCGCATGAAATTATCTCTAGGCCCCCTGCTCTACTTCTGGCCCAAAGCCGACATCGAGCAGTTCTACCAGCAAGCCTGCACCGGCCCTGCGGACGTCATCTATCTGGGCGAAACCGTCTGCAGCAAGCGCCGCGAGCTGCGTCTGCACGATTGGTTACAACTGGCCGAGCCACTACGCGACGCAGGCAAACAGGTCGTACTCTCGACGCTGGCACTGATCCAGTCGCCCTCCGAGCTGACCGAAATGAAACGCTGGATAGACAATGGTGAGCTGATGATAGAGGCCAATGATCTTGGCTCGGTACAATTGGCTTACGAGGCTGGCTTACCCTTCGTCTGTGGACCGGCCATCAACTGCTACAACGCCGACGTGGTAGAGCTGCTAGTCCAGAAGGGAATGCAACGCTGGGTCATGCCGGTGGAGCTCTCCCGCGACTGGTTACAACAGTTGTTGGATACGTGCGAAAAACGGCAGATCCGTGATCAATTCGAGGTGGAGCTGTTTGCTTATGGTCACCTGCCGCTGGCCTACTCGGCGCGCTGCTTCACCGCACGCGCGGAAAATAAACCCAAGGATCAGTGCCAACTGGCCTGCCTGGCCTATCCGCAAGGTCGTATCGCCCAAAGCCAGGAGGGGGCCGACGTCTTCGTACTGAACGGTATCCAAACCCAATCCGGTTACTGCTACAACCTGCTGCGCGATGTCCCCGAGATGGCTGGCTTGGTCGATGTGATTCGTCTCAGTCCACAAGGGGCCGACACCCATGACTGGCTGGAGAAATTTGACCAGGCGCGTAACGGCCAGCTCCCCAGCGTCAACCGTTCGGCATCCGAGTGTAACGGCTACTGGCACCGCATCGCCGGTATGGCACAACAGGATTAATCCCCAAAAAACCAAAGGCCCCTCGCGGGGCCTTGGTATCTATCTGTAATCAATCACGCACACGGCAAGAGTTACTCTTCCATCAAAGATGGGTCTAGTTGAGCCAGCTCTAACATGGCATAGCGATGCTCGATGAAATCGTAGACATTACTCGACATCGACAGCTTGAAGTAGCTCTCCGCCAGCGCCTTTTTACCCTGAGCCAGATGTAGCTTACCCAGATAGAAATAGGCTTCGCACAGGCGTTCGGCTAGTTCACGATTACTCTTGGCACTCTTGCTGAGCTGGTGCATGAACTCAGACTCGGACTGTTCTCCGGCAAAGACGGAGACGATCGACCAGCCCCACTCATCACCCGCATGTTGCTTATAGCGACGCTGCAGAGCCTTGTCGGCGGAGGCAACATCTACTTGCCGCTCTGCCATATACAGCCAGAGAACGCGATACGGGTCTTCTGGACGCCGCCGGTAAAACTCGGCCAAGTCTTCAACCGCTAGCTTGGGCCGCTGACCGTAATAGAGGGCAATGCCGCGATTGAGAAAGGCATAATCGTAGTCAGGTGCCAACTCCAACGCCGAATCAAATGCATCATAGGCGTCATCGAAGTTTTGCTGCTCAGTCAGATAGACACCGATGAAATTGTAAGCCTCGGCAAAGTCAGGACGCTCCCGCAAAGCACGATTGAAGTCGATACGCGCCATGGTGCGCAATCCAACCCGGTCGAAGACCACCGCACGCTCGTAATAGAGCTCGGCCCGCTGGTCAGGATTGAGGTCGGATGATGAGAGCAGCTGACCTATCTTGGCCAATGCCAATTCGTTCTGATAGCTGACTTGCAGCGGCACAGCAAGAAGAGGCGTTGCCTTGTCAGGCTCCGCGTGAGCAGACGTACCAGCCTCCATGCTGCTACAACCGTACAGTGACGTAAACACCATGGCGCAGACCAGCTGCGCAAATCCATTCCTGAAATACAATGAGAACTCCGAAACCCGGACAGGTTTGATGCCCTAATGGTAAGGGGCTCGCAGCCATTTGTCATGCGGAGTTGAGCGTGATTTCACAACTCAGACCATTCTCGGACAAGAAACGATAAGAGTTGGCAACAAGGGCACTTTTTAGCAGCGTTCAGAATGACAAAAGGCGCCACCAGGGCGCCTTTGCATCACAGGACAACGGATCAGAGTGACTCGATCTGTTCCTTATCGTCCTTGGGCACTTCGACCGGCAACAGATGTTCACGGCGCACCTTCAGATACATGGCCCAAGCGCTCGCCACATAGATGGAGGAATAGGTACCAAAACCGATCCCGATCAGCAGGGCTGTCGCAAAGCCGTGGATCAAGGGGCCACCCATGGTGAACAACGCAACGACAGTAAACAGAGTCGTGCCCGAGGTAATCAAAGTCCGGCTCAGAGTCTCGGTCATGGAGATATCGATGATCTCCCGCATGTCCCCCTTGCGCAGACGACGAGCATTTTCCCGCACCCGGTCGAACACCACGATCGTATCGTTGAGTGAATAACCAACGACGGTCAGTACCGCAGCCAGTACCGTCAGGTCAAACTCGAACTGGAACCAGGAGAAGATCCCCAGAGTCACCAATACGTCGTGCGCCAGAGACAAGACTGCCCCGGTCGCCATCCGCCACTCGAAGCGAAAACCGATATAGGCCAGGATACAGAGCAAAGAGGCTGCGATCGCCATGAAACCACTCTGAGCCAGCTCAGCACCAACCGCAGGACCAACAAACTCCATACGAGTCATCTTGGCCGACTCGGAGATGCTCTTGCTGGCCGTGGTGACGGCTGTCGCCAGTTGCTGTTGATTCACCGTATCTTTCGGCGCCATACGGATCAAGACATCCCGCGTCGAGCCAAAATACTGCACCACAGCACCGTCAATCTTCTGGGCAACCAGGGCCGCCCGAACATCGTTCAGTTCGGTCGGTTTTTCAAAGTTCAACTCGACTATGGTACCGCCGGTAAAATCCAGCCCCCAGTTGAGGCCTCGGGTTGCCAAACTGACGACACAGGCGAGAATGATGCACAGCGACATGATGGTCGCCGGCATCGCCAACCGCATGAAGGGGATCACATGGCCCGGTTTAAAAATTTGGAACATATCATCACCCTCAAATAGACAGATCGTTCAGGCGTTTACCGCCCCACAACAGGTTGACAACGGCACGACTTCCTGTGATGGCGGTGAACATCGAGCTGGCAATACCAATCATCAGCACCAGAGCAAAACCACGAACCGGCCCTGACCCGACAGAGAACAGAATCAATGCCGTGATAAAGGTGGTGATGTTGGAGTCAGCTATGGTGCCAAAGGCACGTTCGTAGCCGATGCTAATTGCCTGCTGCGGGCTACGACCCTCGCGAAGCTCTTCACGAATACGCTCGTAGATCAGCACGTTCGCATCGACCGCCATGCCCAACGTCAGCACGATACCGGCAATACCCGGCAGGGTCATAGTCGCCCCCGGGATCATCGACATGACCCCGACCAGCAGCACCACGTTGAAGCAGAGCGCCAGGTTGGCCACCAAACCGAACTTGCGGTAATAGACCGCCATGAAGATAACCAGGACTATCATGCCCAGCCCCATGGCTCGCAGACCACTATCGATGTTCTGCTGACCCATGCTCGGACCTATGGTGCGCTCTTCCACGATCTGGATCGGCGCAATCAGAGCACCGGCTCGCAGCACGAGCGCCAGGTTATGAGCTTCCTGAACATTGTCGATGCCGGTGATGCGGAAGTTGTTACCCAAGCGTGACTGGATAGTCGCCACGTTGACCACTTCTTCATTCTTGCGGAACTTGCGCTTGCCATCCGGACCTGGCTCACCCACAGGCTTGAACTCGATGAAGACAGTCGCCATGGATTTGCCAACGCTATCCTTGGTGAAGGTCGACATCTTGTTGCCGCCCTGGCTATCCAGGCTGATGCTGACCTGAGGACGGCTGTACTCATCCATGCCAGACTTGGCATCGACAATATGGTTACCGGTTAAGATGACGCGCTTTTGCAACACCACAGGGCGACCATTGCGATCGGTATAGAGTTGAGCATTAGCGGGTACACGCCCGGCAACCGCACTGGCCAGATCGGCAGTATCATCCACCATACGGAATTCAAGGGTAGCAGTCGCACCAAGGATCTCCTTGGCACGAGCGGTATCCTGGATGCCTGGCAGCTCAATCACAATCCGTTCAGAGCCCTGGCGCTGTACCAAGGGTTCAGCAACCCCCAGCTCATTGACCCGGTTGCGGATGATGGTGATGTTCTGCTCCAGAGCATACTCTTTGATCTCTTTGAGCTTGGCTTCACTCATGGTCGCCGTGACCAGATACTGGCCGTTACGCTCGGAGTCAGTCAGTTGCAGATCCCGGTGGCGGTTGCGCAGTTCAGCCAGACCAGCCTGCTGCTCATCCTGGCCACGGAACACGACGACCACACCATCCGCATCTCGACGCACGGCCGCATAGCGTACATTCTGCTCACGCAATTCGGAGCGGAAATCCTGCACCAGTTGTTCCTGCGACTTATTGATCGCCTCGTTCATGTCGACTTCCATCAGGAAGTGGACACCGCCACGCAGGTCAAGACCCAGCTTCAGCGGACCGGCACCGATGGCCGTCAACCAAGCCGGGGTTGCTGGCGCCAGGTTCAGGGCGACGATGAACTGGTCACCCAATGCTTGGGCAACCAACTCCTTGGACTTGAGCTGGTCATCGGTGTTGGCAAAACGAACCAGGATCTGGCCTTTATCCAACAGGGCTGACTTGAATTTCAACCCATTGGTTTCGAGCACTTTCTTCACGCTATCCAGCGTTGACGCCTGAACTTCGGCACCACGGGCAGCGGAGACCTGCAATGCAGGATCTTCCCCATATAGGTTCGGGGCTGAATAGAGAAAACCGACGATGACCACCAGGGCCACCATCAGGTTTTTCCACAACGGAAACCGATTTAACACGGCTGACTCCTAAGCGGGTTACAGAGACTGGATAGTGCCCTTCGGCAATACAGCAGTGACATAGTCTTTTTTGATGGTGATCTGGGTCTGATCATTCAATGCCAGAACCAGGAAATCATTCTCATCGGAAACCTTGCTGATCTTGCCAACCAGGCCACCGGAGGTCAGAACCTCATCACCCTTACTCAGGGAAGACATCAGATTTTTGTGCTCTTTGGCGCGCTTGGACTGTGGACGGAAGATCATGAAATAGAAGATGAAGCCGAAAACGGCCAGCATGATGATCATTTCCATACCGCCACCAGCAGCTGGTGCGGCGCCCTCGGCATATGCCTTGGAGATAATATCCATTATGTTTCCTCGTAATAACTTATGGGTGTGGAATCAGTCCGCCAGTGAAGGCATTTCTTTGCCTTGGCGACGGTAGAACTCCTCGACAAAGGCGTCTAATGTACCTGCATCGATTGCGTCCCGCAAACCTTGCATCAGGCGCTGGTAATAGCGCAGGTTATGGATGGTGTTCAAACGCGCGCCGAGGATTTCATTACAGCGATCCAGGTGGTGCAAGTAGGAACGCGAATAATTTTGACAGGTGTAGCAATCACAGTCGGCATCCAGCGGTGAGGTGTCATCCTTGTGCTGTGCATTGCGGATTTTGACCACACCATCGGTGGTGAAAAGATGACCATTACGCGCATTGCGCGTCGGCATGACACAGTCGAACATATCGATACCGCGACGCACCCCCTCCACCAGATCTTCAGGTTTGCCAACCCCCATCAAGTAGCGAGGCTTATCTTCCGGGATCTGCGGACAAACATGCTCCAGAATTCGATGCATATCGGCCTTGGGCTCACCGACTGCCAGACCACCGACGGCATAGCCATCGAAACCGATCTCCAGCAACCCCTTGAGGGAAATATCCCGCAGGTCCTCATACACCCCACCCTGAATAATACCGAAGAGCGCATTGGGATTATTTTGCAGATTGAAATGGTTACGGGAGCGATCGGCCCAGCGCAGGGACATCTCCATCGACTTCTTGGCAACTTCCCATGTGGCCGGATAGGGAGTGCACTCATCGAAGATCATGACGATGTCAGAACCCAGATCGTACTGGATCTCCATCGACTTTTCCGGAGAGAGGAAGATCTTCTCGCCATTGACCGGATTGCGGAAGTGAACTCCCTCCTCGGTGATCTTGCGGATGTCACCGAGGCTGAACACCTGGAAACCACCCGAGTCAGTCAGAATGGGGCCGTGCCAGTTCATGAAATCATGCAGATCACCATGTTTCTTCATGACCTCCTGACCAGGGCGGATCCATAAGTGGAAGGTATTACCCAGCAGGATCTGCGCCCCGGTCGCCTTCACCTCTTCCGGAGTCATCCCCTTGACCGTGCCGTAGGTGCCCACCGGCATGAATGCGGGCGTTTCGACGGTACCACGCTCGAATACCAACTGACCGCGACGAGCTCGGCCAACAACTTTTTTCAACTCAAACTTCATGATTACCTCAATGTCAGAGAAACAGTCTGACCTTAGTGATGGCAGCGATTAGGATCGCTGCCGGGTGACAAACATGGCATCCCCATAGCTAAAGAAGCGATAGCGCTCTGCAACTGCCTGCTGATAAGCCTTCATGACATGGTCATAACCGGCAAATGCCGACACCAGCATGATGAGCGTTGACTCAGGGAGATGGAAATTGGTGAGCAGGGCATCCACGACCTGAAACTGGTAACCGGGGAAGATGAAGATATCCGTATCCCCGTAAAAAGCATCCAGCTCGACGCCACGCTGTGAGCTGGCCCGCGCAGCACTCTCGAGCGAGCGCACCGAGGTAGTTCCCACCGCCACGACTCGGCCACCGCGCTGGCGGGTTGCCGCTATCTGAGCGACCACCTCGTCAGGCACCTCCACATACTCCTTATGCATGTGGTGGTCTTCAATCTTATCAACCCGTACCGGCTGAAAAGTCCCGGCACCGACGTGCAGGGTGACGAACGCCAGTTCAACACCCTTCGCCTGCAGCTGAGCCAGCATCGACTCATCAAAGTGCAATCCGGCAGTCGGGGCAGCAACGGCCCCGGGCTTGGCATTGTAAACTGTCTGGTAGCGCTCCTTGTCGGCCTGCTCATCGGGCCTGTCGATGTAAGGAGGCAATGGCATATGCCCTATGCTCTCGAGAATGGCAAAGACATTCTGCGAACCCGAAAATTTAAGCTCGAACAAGGCATCGTGACGAGCGACCATGGTCGCCTCCACGCCCTCATCAAATTGCAACAGAGTTCCGGGTTTCGGAGCCTTCGAGGCGCGAACATGAGCCAGAACCGTATGCGGATCCAGCACCCGCTCTACCAGCACCTCAAGCTTACCGCCACTCGCCTTCTGCCCGAAAATCCGTGCCGGAATGACTCGCGTGTTGTTGAAAACAAGCAGATCGCCGGCATTGAGCAGCCCCAGAATGTCGATAAATTGACCATGCCGGATCTCACCGCTATCACCCTGCAATTGCAACAGACGACTCGCAGTTCGTTCCGGCATCGGATAACGCGCAATCAATTCATCCGGCAACGCAAAATCGAAATCAGAAACCTGCATGATGACCTCAGCTCTAACAGAAGCTGCACAGTCTAGTGACGGGGCGAGTCGGGATCAAGCAAGGAACGAGCAGCGCTGAGCAGAGCCAGCGATGAGGAGCGATAAATAGATGACCAGACACAAAATAAGAAAATAAATTACAACAATACACCTGAAATCAGTTTCATTAGCACCCCATTGCTGTTTATTTAACCCAAAACACTTGAAATAAAACTACAGAACATCTAAGATGCACTCATTGTTTGTGGTGCTGCAACCTGAGCTGGCACCATGAGTGAGTTTGCAGCCCCTTTGTTAGTCTTTGTTTGAAATTTATAGCCCCTTATAACCCGGCCCTGATGCCGGGTCTTTTTTTTATTGGCTCCGGCTACAGATGGCCACGCACTCGCCAATCAACTCCCCCAAGCGACTAAAGGTCGCAACCCGGGTCGAACTTGGTCGCCAGACCAGGCCGATTTCCCGGGATGCCAACTCGACAGCCGGTGGTATAGCCATCAACTCCGTCTGCAGCAACATGCCGCTATTGATTGCCATCTGGGGTAAAAAGGTCGCCCCCTGCTGCGCCGAAACCATCTGAATCAAGGTATATAAACTGGTAGCCGAGAATGGGTTGACCTTACTGGTATCCGACAACTGGCACGCCGACACCGCATGACCAGTCAGGCAGTGCTCCTGTTCAAGCAGAAAAATAGAGTGTTCAGGTAGCTGGCTATAATCGAGGGGGGCCGATAATTTCGAAACCAGCCGGCGATGAGCAACCAACTTGAATGGATCGCGGCCCACCACTCGACTATGGAGCCCTCGCAACTCGTACGGCAACGCCAGAATCAAGATATCCAGATCCCCAGCCTCAAGTCGCGATAACAGATTGGCGGAGGTATCCTCTCTGAGCAGCAACTCTAATCCCGGGTAGCGCTCGCTCGTCAGTTGCAGCAGTGCCGAGAGCAAGAATGGAGCTATCGTCGGAATGCAGCCCAGGCGAATCGAGCCACGCATCCCCTGCCCTTGCGTCTGCGTCAACTCCAGCAGATCCTTGGTCTGAGATAGCAAGAGACGAGCACGAGCCACCACCTCCAGCCCTATGGGGGTAATGATGAATGACTTGTGGTCTCGCTCAATCAGCTGGGAGCCCAGCAGCTCCTCCAGCGACTGGATCCCCGCACTCAATGTGGATTGACTGACAAAACAGGACTTGGCCGCACGGTTGAAGTTCTGGCATTCGGCCAGCGAAACCAGATAGTGCAGTTGCTTAAGGCTAGGCCATCTACTCATCGAAAAACACGATTGGAGTTATCTAATTAATTCAATTTAACACAATTCATACACAGACTAGACTCAAAAGGATTGAATTACAGAGCGCGTCGCCGTGACACGCCGCAGAAGGAGAAAAATATGGTACTGGTAGGACGTTCCGCCCCTGATTTCACTGCAGCAGCAGTATTGGGCAATGGTGAAATTGTCGATAACTTCAACCTGAGCAGCTTCATCAAAGGCAAGGCTGCGGTGATATTTTTCTATCCACTCGATTTTACCTTTGTCTGTCCATCCGAACTGATTGCCTTTGATCACCGCTTCGAAGAGTTCCAGAAGCGCGGTGTTGAGGTGATCGGCGTCTCTATCGATTCACAATTTACCCATAATGCCTGGCGTAATACCAAGATCGCTGACGGCGGCATCGGTGCGGTGAAATACCCGCTGATCGCTGACGTTAAGCACGAGATCTGCAAGGCCTATGATGTTGAACATCCAGAGGCCGGCGTTGCCTTCCGCGGCTCCTTCTTGATTGACAAGGCTGGAGTGGTTCGGCACCAGGTCGTCAACGATTTGCCACTGGGTCGTAACATTGATGAAATGCTGCGCATGGTTGATGCCTTGCAATTTCATGAGGAGCATGGCGAAGTCTGCCCAGCCCAATGGCAAAAAGGGCAAATTGGCATGCAAGCATCCCCCGAGGGGGTGGCCAAATATCTGGCGGGAAACGCAGATAAACTCTGAGTTGAATATAAAAAACGCCGCAATTGCGGCGTTTTTTTGGGGCAAAAATAAAGCGGGGCATCAGCCCCGCTTTGCATGCTGACAACCGTCGATTAAGCGCGGTTGTACTTGGTAGTCCGCGGGAATGCCTGTTCCTTGGAATCGAACAGATAGCAAGCCTGGGCAGGAACACCAACTTCCAGAGTATCGCCAGTATCTACCGGGATCTCACTGGCAGCCTTGACGGTGAAGTCCTTGCCATCAACTTCCATATAGACGAAGGATTCGGCACCCAAGTGTTCAGCCACTTGAACCAGACCAGACAGACGACCAGCAGCATCCGGGTGATCGACCGGCACCAGGTGCTCAGGACGAATACCCAGTTCAACCTTGTCACCCACTTCTGCACGGCGCGCGTCAACACAAGCGACAACGATATCGCCAGTGGTCAGCTTGACCTTACACTTGTCTTCACCGATCTCGATGAGTTCACCTTCCAGGAAGTTCATCTTCGGCGAACCGATGAAGCCGGCAACAAACTTGTTGGACGGGTTGTGGTACAGATCCAGCGGGGAACCGTACTGCTCCAGGTTGGTCTCAGCAGAATCCTTCAGCGGACTCAGAACTACGATCTTGTCGGCCAGGGTCATAGCTTCAACCTGGTCGTGAGTTACGTAGATAATGGTGGAGTTCAATTCCTTGTGCAGCTTGGCAATCTCGATACGCATCTTGACGCGCAGCGCAGCATCCAGGTTTGACAAAGGTTCGTCAAACAAGAACACAGATGGTTGCTGAACGATAGAACGACCAATCGCCACACGTTGACGTTGACCACCAGACAGAGCCTTCGGCTTACGCTCGAGCAAAGGAACCAGACCCAGGATATCAGCCGCACGAGAAACGCGCTTGTGGATGGTATCTTTGTCGAATTTCTTCAGCTTGAGGCCGAATGCCATGTTCTCGTAAACGTCCATATGCGGATAGAGCGCATAGGATTGGAACACCATACCGACATTACGCTCTACGGGCGGAACATCGTTCATGTATTTGCCACCGATGGTCAGTTCACCATTGGTGATGTCTTCCAGACCGGCAATCATACGCAGCAGCGTAGATTTACCACAGCCTGACGGACCTACGAAGACAACGAACTCGCCTTCTTTAATATTGAGATTGATGTTACGCAGTGTGTCTTTCAGTGAAGAAGTATCATAATTCTTGCGAACATTATTCAGAACTACGTCAGCCATGAGTCGCTCCGCTGTATAAATCGATAATTTTATGGAAACCAATTCAGGGGAGAGGCTTCTCTCCCCCTAACATTATTAACCTTTCACACCACCGGCGGTCAGGCCGCCGACCAGCCAGCGTTGAGCCAGCAGGAATACGATAGTGATAGGCAAACCAGACATTACAGCCGCAGCGGCAAAGTCACCCCACAGATAGTTCTGCGGATAGAGGTACTGTTGAGCACCAACTGCCAGTGTCAGATTATTTACATCTGACAGCAGAATCGATGCCATCGGAACCTCAGTGATAGAACTGATAAAGGAGAGGATAAACACCACTGCCAGAATCGGTACAGAGAGCGGCAACAAGATCAGACGGAATGCCTGCCAAGGCGTAGCACCGTCAATCGCAGCTGCTTCTTCAAGGGATGGGTCGATTGTCTCGAAATACCCCTTGATGGTCCAGACGTGCAGGGCAATACCCCCCATGTAAGCCAGAATCAGGCCACCATGGGTGTTCAGGCCCAGCCAAGGAACATAGTCGCCAATCTTGTCAAACAAGGCATAGATAGCAACCAGAGCCAGCACTGCCGGGAACATCTGGAATATCAACATTCCCTTGAGGATTGTGTCTTTACCACGGAAGCGCAGACGCGCAAAGGCGTAAGCGGAAGTGGTAGAAAGAACCACAATAAACAGGGAGGTGATACCTGCAACCTTGATGGAGTTCCACAGCCACAACAGCACAGGGAACGGCGGCGGAGTCACGTTGCCATCCGGACCAGTGATAGTCATGCCCAGGGCCAGACGCCAGTGATCCAGCGTCGGGTTGCTCGGGATTATCTCACCGACGGAGAAGTTACCCGTACGGAAAGAGATGGCGATGACCATGATGAGCGGGAACACAATCAGAGCCAGGAACCCCAACATCACCAGGTGGGTAGCCAACAGCCGATATTTGATTGATTTAGGTTGAACGATAGCCATGGTCTAAATTCCTCAGATCTTGTCAACTTTGGACAGCTTCAGGTTGAGCAAAGCCAGCGCGCCAACAATCAGGAAGATAGCGGTAGCAATCGCACCTGCCAGACCATAATCCTGGCCACCTGCACCTTGGAAAGCGATACGGTATGTATAGCTAACCAGCAAGTCGGTGGTACCGGCCGGGGTGGTTGCACCGATAATATCCGGAGAACCATTGGTCAACAGTTGAATCAACACGAAGTTGTTAAAGTTAAATGCAAACGAAGCGATCAACAACGGAGTCAGCGGCTTCATCAGCAGTGGAACCGTAATCTTGAAGAAGTTCTGGATAGGACCAGCACCATCCATTGCAGATGCTTCATACAGATCTTCAGGGATAGACTTCAACAAGCCCATGCACAGAATGATCATGTACGGATAACCCAACCAGGTGTTGACGATCAGGATCATGGTCTTGGCCAGCATCGGGCTGGTATACCACTCAGGCTTCTCGAAACCAAACATGTCAAAGAGCATGTTGATTTCACCGAAGTTCTGGTTGAACAAGCCCTTGAACACCAGGATGGAGATGAACGCTGGTACCGCGTAAGGCAGAATCAGCATGACACGGTAGAAACCGCGACCACGCAACTCTTCCCACTGTACCAGGCAAGCCAGCACCATACCGATGGCCAGAGTGAAGCCCACAGAGCAAGCGGCAAAAATCACAGTCCAGACAAAAATCTGCAGGAAAGGACCTTGGATACCCGGGTCAGTGATTACGCGCAGGAAGTTCTTCCAGCCGACATTGACCACGAAACCAGGAGCGAAGCCTTCACCAACAAAAACATTCTCGTCATTCACGTACTGGAAGTAACCCGTTTCCATATTCGGAAGCATGATCTGGCCAGTTTCGTTATTACGTAAAATGAAGGGATTATCCAGTTGGATACCGGTCTTCAGAGTGAAACCGCTCTGCAAATGAGTAAACAGCGGCTTCTGCGCTGCAAATTTTCTCATTCCGGTCATGCTGAGCTGAGTGCCGTCCGGCAACAACAGAGTCATTGCAGTCAGGTGGCTCTTGTGACCGACGATCTCGCGAATTGGCGCTTCAGGAGCAGGAGCATCCCCTTCAAACGGAACCAGCTTGATTTGCGCTTTAGCGGCCAAACTATTGGAAGAACTCTTCAGTTCGGCATTGGTCCACAGCTGCATCGGATTGCTGATGTAAGCGACACCATCCTGACGAAGCAGGAGTTGGTAACGCTGTTCACCGCGATCCAGCAATGAGAAGTCGAACTCGCCACCCTTGACCTTGAAGGTCTTCTTCAGGTGATACGCAGATGCATGTTCCAACGACAGCAGGTTCGCACCTGAGTAGTTGGTAAACGCGATGCTGATGGTATACGCCAATGGGAAGATGATAAACGCAACCATGCCCGCAACACCCGGGAAGATGTAACGATGCGCGTAAGTCTTCTTATTGAGGAATACATAGACGCCGGTCGCAACGAGGACCAGGTCCAACAAGGCAAATGCAATTTCGCCGCCAGCATACATCATGACGACGGCATAGCCGTTTAAGATTACAACCAGAGTCGCAACTAACCACTTAATCCAGGCGGTCCTGGAGGCAGAAGCCACTTTGGTATCAACAGACTGGATTTCTTCCATGCCCAAAAACCTTCATAACGCCAAAAAAAAAAGTGGAGGCCCCTTAACAGGGCCTCCCTATCATTTATTGCACGATACGACGTGCTGCGGTATCCAGAGCGTCGTCAAGTGATTGACGGCCAGTGGTCGCATTCTTCAGTGCGGTCTCGAAAGAAGACCAGAACTTAATCATTTCAGGAACGCTCGGCATCGGTTCGCCATTCAGGGCGTTAGCCATGGTAGCTTGGATACGAGCATCCTTGGACAGAGTGGCTTGGAAAGACTTCAGTGCAACGGCGCCCAGCGGCTTGTCACTGTTAACCAGCTTCAGACCATCGTCAGTCAGCAGGTAGTTTTCCAGGAACTCGATAGCCAGATCTTTGTTCGGGCTAGCAGCGTTGATGGTAGCACCCAGAACACCAACGAAAGCCTTGGCAGGCTTGCCGTTCAGAGTCGGCAGCGGAGCTACACCGTAGTCAACCTTGGCAGCATCATAGTTGCTCCAGGACCATGGGCCGTTGATGATGGCAGCAACTTCGCCCTTGGAGAACTTGGCATCCATTACACCGTAGTCAACACCCTTCTCCATGTGACCGCTCTTGACCATGTCAACGATGAACTTAACACCAGCTTTAGCGCCAGCATTGGCAACACCGGTATCCTTCACATCATAACCAGTAGCGGTCTTCTTGAAGGCATAACCACCGTTTGCAGCAACCAGCGGGTAGCTGAAGTACGGAGTGGTGTAAGCCCACATAACAGCGCGCTTGCCTTCAGGCTTCAGCTTTTCGTCCAGCTGGTTCAGCTCTTCGAAAGTCTTCGGCGGGTTTGGCAGCAGCTTCTTGTTGTAGATCAGGCCAACAGCTTCAACAGCTACTGGGTAACCAACAAACTTGCCATCAACTTGCATCGCGTCCCATGCAAAGTTTTCGAACTTAGCCTTGGTGGCTGCACTCGGAGTTACAGGAACAATCAGACCTGATTTAGCCCACTCACCGAAACGGTCATGAGCCCACAGGAAAATGTCCGGGCCGTTGCCGGTAGCAGCGGTTTGCTGGAACTTAACTTCGACTTGGTCCGGGTGAGCAACAGTTACTTTAACGCCAGTTGCGGCTTCGAACTTCTTACCTACTTCGGCCAGGCCATTGTAGCCCTTGTCACCGTTGATCCAGATGGTGAGCTGACCTTCTTCGATCGCTGCGCTAGCAGCAGAAGCCATGCCCAGAGTTGCAAGCCCGATAAAAGACGCGAGAATTTTCTTTTTCATTAGCCTTTCCTTACTTATGAGTTGTTAGTCCCACGCTGAACACGCTGTTAATAAGCCTGTGTGCGGGGTGCATATTAAAACAAGCCCCCTATTGGTCCTATGACGGATCTCGCATTTTTGGAAAGATAGAGAAGAAACGCTGACTTGCTGAATTGAAACCATTTTCTGGTATCGGTTTCATTTTAAAAAAATACGCTTGATATTTTTAAATTGCGCAGAGATTATCCAGGAACAAATTTGAACCAATCGGAAAAGTTAACGTCAACCGCGGTTGGGCGATGGGATATTGCGACTCAAACCGTCGAAAACTGACATAAGCCGGGTTCGTTTCAACGGTTCAAGTCTGCGTGCTAGCGATTATTCCGTAACAGCTGATCTTTCAAATTGGGAGGCATGCCAACTATCGTTAGCGTATCGGTAACCGGATCATAGCTGATCCGCTGCCCCAACAACTTCTGATCAAAGCTGATCGTCAATCCACCACCAGAGCCCACGTACTTGGTCATGGTCCGCAATGCGCTTGGACTGGGGGGAAAACTCTCGGGCAGCCCCACAGACTCGGTCAAAAACGAGTAAAAATCTCCCGTTTCCGAGCCAGGCATGATCTCACCCATCCGTTTGCTCTCAAGATCAGCCCCAGACTTCAGTTGTTCCTTGCAGTAGCCCTGTAGCTCTTTCTTGGCTTCATATACTTGTTCTGCGGGTAGGTTCTGGGATTGGGCATAACTGGTAATAGCCTTGACCAGGGTTTCATTTTGCAGTTTTTGGTCAATACCTTCCTCGGCTGCTAAAAACTCCATGAAGAAGTCGGCAACCTTTCTACCCGCGCGCCCCTTGATAAACGAAATATAGCGTCTGTTTTCTGCGGCAATTCGATATTGAGATAAATCGATACGGGCCACCAGCCCCATATTATTCAAATCGATATATTTTACTTTTTGAATATCAAATCCTTCCGTAAAGCTAACGCTCTCTTCATCCTCAAATATACCAACCATCAAATAATCAGCACCAACATATTGGTAGTGAATAAAATACAGATGTCCCTCGCAAACTAGGGAATACTTGTTAATAGCAGTCGTCAACAATTGAGTCGCTGAACATGAAAATTCGATGAAATTTAATTTTCCGTCAAGATATTCAGCGAGCAATGTTGGAAATGATGACGCCTCACTCGTGGCATCACTGAATGCCGCATAGCCTCGGTTAGTTTTCTGCTGGAATGTTTGGTGAAGCACAAGAGCAAGATCGGCCACAGGCTCAGTAGCCGCGATCAGTTGCTGATTCAGCTCTGAAACAACACCGTTTTCGACGTGATGGCGCAAGCCATGCAGCACCATGGAGATATTCTGTACACTCATAGCAATCATAGTGTTAGCCAAAGATGTGCAGTATTATAAGCGCCAATCATCGCAAAAAGGATCGACCCGATGCCCATTACCTCAAAATACAGCACTGAACAGATAGAATCCCTGGTAAATGAGTTACTTGCAGTTCTGCAACGCCAGAAAACTCCGGTGGATTTATCCCTGATTGCCCTCGGAAACCTGACGACTCATCTCATCACAGAGCGTCTGCCTATGGCTCAGCAACGTAGCATCGCAGACTCTTTTGCGGCCGCATTACAGCAATCGATCGCCCGGCCTGACGTCAAACACTAAGTTGGACTCCCGTCACCATGAATGAGATTTTTTCTAAAAACTCAAGTTTCCAGTATCGAGAAAATGTTTCGCGACTGATCAGTTGGGGTCATTGGTTCCTGTTTTTCAATATCCTTTTAGGCATGTTGATTGCGATACGTTTCATTATCGCGACGCCATGGCCCACCACGGGATTGGGACAGTTCTACCTGCTGGTTAGTTGGATTGGGCATTTTGGCTTTATAGGATTCATATTATTCCTGTTGACGGTATTCCCGCTCACCTTTATCTGTACGAACCAAAGACTCCTACGCAGCTTATCCATACTGATCGCTGCTGCCATACAGACTTTGTTACTTATTGATACACAGGTGTATCATTTACTTAAATTCCATCTGAACCCTTTCGTTTGGAGTTTGCTATTTGAGCCAGCCCAGAGCAAAGCCAACCTGAATTGGAATTTTCTATTCATTGCAATTCCAGTCATCGTCTTATTGGAAATCGTTTTTTCCAATCTGGCTTGGAAACGGCAGTTCAAACGCCCGAGCCGCCTGGTCGGTCGCTCCTTGGTGCTGTTATTTCTGTCATCATTCTTAATTACTCATTTGACGCACATATGGGCCGATGCGAGTTTTTACACGCCGATAGTGGCGCAGAAATCAAACTTTCCGCTCTCCTACCCGATGACGGCTCGCTCCTTCCTGGCCCGGCACGGCTGGCTTGATTTGCAAGAGTTCAAGGCGCGCCAGAAAAACTACTCACCCCAGTCTTTACGCCGCCTCAACTACCCGCTGGCACCATTAAAGGTTGTGCCTCGCGACAGAAAGTTGAACCTGATGCTGATCGTCCTCAAAGGATTGCGGCACGACATGGTCAACAACATCAACATGCCCAATCTTCAGCGATTTGCCGAGCAGCATCAGAACTACAGCAACCATATCGCTGGCGACAATGAAACCGAAACCAGCCTGTTCTCCCTGTTTTACGGTCTACCCGCACAGTATGCAGATGACGTAGAAGCCGATCAGCGTTCGCCTTTGTTGCTGGACGAGATGCAGCGCCAGGAGTACCGCATCAAGGCATTCGCCACGCAGGGACTGGATCTGCCCATCTACCAAGAAGCCATTTTCAGCGGGATCCGCCACAAACGGACGCACAATGGAACCCAGTCGGATGCAAAGACGCTGGAGGAGTGGATGAGCTGGCAACAATCTCAGCCGGAGGGACAACCCTGGTTTAGCTATATATCGCTCGATGGGCCCGGAAGTCTTGAGCTCCCAGCCAACTACCAGGGACCAAACCAGCCCGAACTAAAACGACTCGATCCGTTCAACGCCATCTCCCCGGAGTTGCGTCCGCAACTGATCAACCGCTACAAAAATGCCGTCTTCTATGTCGACCAGCTGTTGGGAACCCTGTTTGAGGCAATGCAAACAGCCCAACTGATGGACAACACGCTGATCGTCATCACCAGTGATCACGGCTTTGAACTGGGCGAAAGCGGGCAGGATAACTGGGGGGCTGGCAGCAACTATTCCCAGGCTCAGATGCGTGTCCCCATGATTCTGGCCTGGCCCGGCAAGGCTCCCGAACAGCATGATGTTATCAGCTCCCATCAGGATCTGGTTCCCACGCTGCTTCCCGAGCTATTCGGGGTCAGCTCCCCGGTCGATGATTACTCGACTGGACGCTCTTTATTGCAACAAGAACCTCGCAAATGGCTGCTCAGCGGTAATAGCCGCCACTTTGTCATCGTTGGCAACCAGGAGATTACGCTGTTTGACCGACAAGGGAACTTTGAAGTCCGCGATGCATCCACATATGAAGCCATCGACGACGGGCGACCTGATATGCCAGCTCTGCTCAAAGTCATGCGCGATTTGAGTCGATTCAAAGGCATCAACGGTTCACCCACCAATCCCTGAATACCCTGCATCGGCTCAGTTCGATGCATTGGGCTTGGTGATTCCCCTTGAAATAGGCGATCGCCAAGCCCATATAAGGGTTACATCTATCGCAGAGTGCTTGTCATGATCATCCAAATTACCCCTGAGAATTTCCGCGCCGAACTCATCGACGCCTCCATGACCAAAACCATCGCGGTCTATTTTTACGCCGATGCACTCCCTGAATGTCAGCCAATAACCGGCCAGCTCGAGAGCTTGATTGGCACAGCCAACAGCTACCTGACACTGGCCAAGGTCGATGTCAGCAATCCGCAACTGCAAGGCCTGGCGGTACAATTGGGGCTGCAAGCACTCCCTGCTCTGGTGCTATTCAAGGAAGGTCGCCCCATAGACGCCATCATGGGGGCGGAACAGCTGGCTGGCGCCCAGCAGTTTCTCGCCAGTTACCAGCCCAAAGAAGAAGATTTGTTGCTGGAACAAGCCCGAGCCGACATGGGGCGAGGCGCCATACAGACGGCGTATGAGGCTCTGCTTGCCGCCCATAAGCTGGCATCGACTCGTAGCGACATCAATCTGGCTCTCATCGATTGCTGTATGCAATTGCAAAAATTGACCCAGGCCAAAGAGTTGCTGGCACAGATCCCGATGGTGGACCAAGACTCCGACTATGCGCGTCTGGTTTCCGCACTCGAATTGGCCGAACAGGCTGCGGATAGCCCGGAGATCCAGGCCCTGGAGGCCCGGCTCAGCCAGGATCCCGACAATGGTTTACTGAAGCAGGAGCTGGCCATTCAATACAGTCAGTCGGGACGCAAGGAAGAGGCATTGGAGTTGTTGTTGGGGATCTTGCGGCATGATCTGGCCTTTGGCGAAGCTAAAAAGATCTACCTGGATATTCTGGCAACCATGGCTGGCGACACCACCGC
>JAYRLO010000015.1:0-19466 GCA_041905215.1 Aeromonadaceae bacterium | reverse complement strand
CAAACCAGGAATCAGGCTTCCTCCGCCCGAGAGCACCAACATGTCAACCTCACGGTGGCCTGACGAACTGCAAAACAGTTGAATATTCCGACGAACTTGCTGCACCAGCAGAGTGATATAAGGAGCAAGAACATCCATGTCCGCATCCGCAGGCAAGCGACTCTGAACCTTGGTTCGTTCAGCTTCGTCCTGCGGCAAGTTATAGAAGGAGGCAATAGACTGGGTGAAGTTATCACCACCAAAACTTTGCAGTCGTGAGTAGATGATTTCACCATTCACCATGACGCCGAATGTCAACGACATGGCGCCGATATCCACCAAGGCACAGACCGATTGAGCCCGCTCTGCAGTCAACTCAGGTAGTAAGGCCACCACGGAACGTCCCAATGCATGCAGACCGACATCGACCACTTTCACCTGAAGACCTGAATCCTGCAGGGTCGTAACCCGGCTGGTGATGCTGTCGGTCCGGGCTGCACTAACCAATACATCGTTACGGGTCGGATCCGCCAAATTGGGGCCCAGCACCTCGAAGTCGAGACTGATTTCATCGAGCGGGAAAGGGATCAGCTGCTCGGCTTCCATCTCGATATGACTCTCCAATTCCCCTTCGGTCATCTTGTTATCGACCTGGGTTACCTTGGTAATCACATTGGAGCCAGAAACAGCAGTTGCTGCAAAACGCAGACGGGTGGGCAATAACTTGACTAGTTGCTTGACCGATTGAGAAATTTTCTCAACATCCTGCATCTGATAGTCGACCAAGCTGCCCTTCGGGGTAAGCACCTCGATGCAAGCATCGATTTGGAAACGACCAGGTTTGCCAGAGATCACCACGGCTTTGATGGTCTGGCTACCAAAGTCAATCCCGATCATGGGAAACAAACTGCCTTGATTCGTAAAACCAAACATATGTGCATCCGTGCGGTTAGGGGGCAATTGAAAATAATTTTGTACATCAATCCTATACAGAGCAATAGCGCAACTCTACAGAAGTGGTGTAACCAAAACGCTCGAATTTGAGCTACTTAACAAATATACTGCTGCTCACTTCAAGAGCGACTCTCTAATGGATGATTAAACATGCTTAAATGGCTTAACCGCCTTTTTTGGCTCGGCCTGTTTTTTGCTGCCTTAGGTATAGCAGCAATTTCAGCTTTTTACTTCACGCTTGAGAGCAGCCTGCCTGATGTAACAAGTCTACGCGAAGCCTCACTTGAAACGCCATTACGGATTTACAGTGCAGATGATGCACTGATCGCAGAATACGGCGAAATGCGCCGTATTCCTCTGAAAATTGCCGACATTCCCCAGCCAATGCTGGACGCCTTTCTAGCCATTGAAGACTCTCGATTCTACGAACACCCAGGGATCGATCCCATCGGAATCCTGCGTGCCGGCGTCGTATGGCTAACTACTGGCCAGATGCGTCAAGGTGCCAGCACCATCACTCAGCAGGTCGCGCGCAATTTCTTTTTGAGCCGAGAAAAAACCCTGATGCGAAAGGTGAAAGAGGTCTTTCTCGCTTGGCATATCGAAAAAGAGTTAAGCAAAGATGAGATACTCGAACTTTATCTCAATAAAATCCCCTTGGGTTATCGGGCATTCGGTGTCGGAGCCGCCGCCCAGGTTTATTACGGCAAACGAGTCGATCAATTAACGCTCGGCGAAATGGCGGTTATTGCCGGCTTACCCAAGGCGCCTTCGCTACTTAACCCTATCCGCTCGCCACAGCGCGCTCAGGCACGACGAAATGTTGTGCTAGGCCGTATGTTGGAGCTTGGCAAGATAACCCAAGAGCAATACGAAAACGCTAAAAACGAGCCCATTGCCACCCGCTACCACGGCGCCGACATCATGCTCAATGCCGCCTACATTGGCGAAATGGTGCGTAAACAGATGGTCGAAAAGTATGGTGATGACGCCTATACCAAGGGGTTCAATGTCTACACCACGGTTTCGGCCAAGCTGCAGAAAGCAGCCGATGATGCCGTATTTCAAGGTCTGATGGACTACGACACCCGCCACGGCTATCGCGGTGCAGAAAAGCGCCTCTGGCAGGCCAAAGAGCCCGCCTGGAACAACGACAAAATCTATGAATATTTGACCGATCTCTCCAGCAGCGATCCCTTTGAACCTGCCGTCGTCACTCGTCTGCGCGACAAACAGGCCGACGTGGTGATCAAGGGGGGGCTCGAAGGCACCATCAACTGGGATGGCATGAAATGGGCCCGCAGTTTCATCACCGACGAGCGGCAAGGCTCCGCGCCGCGACGTGCGGCCGACATACTGCACGTCGGCGATCTGATCTGGGTTTGGCCCGTAGATGACACTCAGCTAAGGCTGGTACAAATTCCCGACGTCAATGCCGCCTTCGTGGCACTGAATCCGCAAGATGGCGCGATTGAAGCCCTGGTTGGTGGTTTTAGCTTCGAGCAGAGCAAGTTCAACCGGGTTGACCAGGCCAAGCGACAAGCGGGCTCAAATATCAAACCCTTTATCTATTCGGCAGCGTTTAACTCCGGATTTACCCTCGCCTCTTTGGTGAATGATGCCCCAATCAATCAATGGGATACCGGCAGTGGTTCGGTCTGGAGTCCGAAGAACTCGCCCCCCGTGTACGACGGCCCCATTACGCTACGCGAGGCGCTTGCCCGTTCGAAGAACGTCGTCTCGGTACGACTGCTTCGCAGCATTGGCATCGGCAAACTGATGGATCATCTGCGCACATTCGGTTTCGATGTGAAGCCGGAGCAACGCAATGAAGCCCTGGCCCTCGGCGCTATCGAAGTATCACCGCTGGAGATGGTGACCGGCTATGCGGCTATCGCCAATGGCGGATTCAAGGTTGACCCTTATTTCATTACCCGTATCGAAGATGCCCAGGGAAACCTCATCTACGAGGCCAAACCAAAGCGAGCTTGCGATACCTGCGCCAATCAGCTTGCCTCCGCAACGCCAGAAAGCAGCGCCGCCAGTGGAGCGCAAACCAGCTCGCCTGAAAATACACTGCCTCTCGATGTTGCCGCTAACATAGCGCCGCAGATCATCAGCCATGCCAATGCGTTTCTCGTTTCCGAAGCCATGCATAGCGCCATCTTCGGTGGCCGAGACCGGGGCATGAACGCCGGTTGGATGGGTACCGGCTGGCGGGCCGCCAAGGAGCTTGGTCGCACGGATATCGCCGGTAAGACTGGTACCACCAACGAAGCCAAAGATGCCTGGTTCTCCGGTTTCAACGGCAAACTGGTGGCAACCTCCTGGGTCGGCTTTGATGACCATAGGCGCAAGCTGGGTCGCTCCATCGCCGGCAATGAGTTTGGTGCCAGCGCCGCTCAGCCGATCTGGATTGATTTCATGAAGGTCGCGCTGGCTGGCATGCCGGAGTCCCCGCTCCCGCAACCTGAGGATGTCGTCACGGTACGCATCGATAACCTCTCGGGGCTGATGAGCAGTCGAGACGATGGCTCCAGTCGTAACGAGTTTTTCCAGCGTGGTAGTGAACCGACGCTGGCCAACCCGGGGAACAATACCCTGTTTGGTGAAGGTGAGCCGACCACGCCCGGAACCAGCACCGAAGACATCTTCTAGTCCGGGAACAAACCAGACCAGGCCCGTTGATTCGCCATCACAGGAGACAACGGGCCTTTGTTTTTTCTGTAAATTTCACGTCTTCTCCCCCCAAATGAAAAACAGTGTCTACACTGTGACGGACTCATCGCGGCCAAGCGCTTGTTTCTTGCCTGTTGGCGCCATTCAAGGCACCATATGAGTCATAATTTTCCGCCCCATAGCCGTGGTGCTAATCGGGTAATCGCTCGCAGTGGAATCTCTTGTCATGAAGCTATCCAAATCGGTTAAGTGGCTGCTCATCAGCCTCTGTGGTATTTCGCTGCTCAGCGTCGCCGGAGTCACCGTATTACGGTACAAACTGCACACAGCGACCGGAAGCTCTCGCATTCAGCTCGCCAATACCCTGGTGCCGATCGATTTCACCCATCCAGATGCCCTGATACTCAGCGAGAGACTCTCGGCGTTGCCGCGGGATCTGCTGAAGGTGCCCCTGCTCAAGGCTACGCTGACCGAAGAGTTCGCGTTTTACTACGAGGAGCAGGAAGGAAGACTCTCGTTGATGGGAACCCTGCGGCGCTTGGCCTATGAGCACCATCTGACGTTCAGTGATGCGCTGGTACAACAGGTGCTAGACTCGCCGGCCGAGTTGGCGTTATGGCGCGGGAACGATGGCAAACTGGATTACTGGATGCTCTCTTTGGACCAAAACCTGGTCACGCGCGCCCTCAAGGGGCTGGCCGAGATAGCACTCAATGACAGTCAGCTCAGCAAACTTGGAGAGTTGCAGGTCGACGGCGACTCGGTGCCACTGCTCCAGTTAGCCTATGGCTATCAACGCCACCTGGTTCTAGCCTCTCACGGCTCACGGTTGGTACTCCTCTCCGACGCCGGTATGTTGCTTGGCTACGATGAAACCCCAAAGAGCGATGAGGATAGCGGCTATCAGGAGCCCCATCTGCTGGCCGGACAGCTGGCGCATGTAGCGTCGGCTCTGAGCAGTGAGGCGGAGAATCAACTGGCGCTGCGTCATCAGCTTCAGCTGCCCGAGCAACTCAAGGGGCACAGCCTGGTGGTCAGCACCAACTACCTATCCTTTGGCTATCAACGATTTTTCCCGGCACTCCAGGCACTACGCTTCGATTTTGATGGCAATAACTGGAGCAGTCAGGTGCTGGTCGACGAGAGCCAGGCCACCCACGGCTGGGACAACGCAGCGCTCTGGCAGGCGGCCCCGACCGGCGCCGCGGCCTGTAGCGGTTTACCGCTCGAGTGGCAAGCCAGCCAGGAGCTGGCCAAGAAGCTGGCCCCCGCAGAAGATCAACTGAATGCCGCAATGAATCAGCTGCAATCACCGCTGGCCGTCTGCTGGTATGAAAAATCTCGGCTGAGCACACCGCTGTTCATCGCTCGCTTTGCGGATGAAGCAGCTGCCAAACAGCATGCCAAGGCTCTTGGCAAGTTGTTTGGTTCCGTGATCGGCGCCCATGAATATGTTCGAGGGGAGCGCTTCCCGGTTGAAGAACAGGATGCCGACCAGGCCCACTACTGGAGTCGGGTGGTCAGTGCTCGTTACGGCAGCCATCTGGCGGCGAAGGAGCCCTTCAAGGAGGAGCTTTCGGCCGCCCGCTATTTCCCGGTCAAGCTGGCAATATCCGGTTCCTATCTGTTTTTCTCTCCCGATGGCTCTCTGGTCGAGCAGGCCGTCAGTGTGCAACAAAAACAATTCCCAGCATTGGCCGATGGTCTGAGTGGTGCCGATGATGTGGTAGGTTTCATCACCCCGGCCACATTGGCCTCGTTGCTGGAGCGTGAGATGTATGCCAGCTTGCCGGGTCAACTAGAACCCCTGTTTCGCGATGCGGCCAAAACCTATCTGGCCCCACGTCTGCAGACGCTGGCCAGCTATCCACCGCTGACGATCCGCCGCAACACCTCGGTGCTGCAACTGCAGAGTGGTCTGCAGTGGCAGCCTCTCGACTGGCAGTTTGTCACGCCGTGAGGTGGGTATGTCTGCTCCTGCTGCTGGTGACATCAGCAGCATCGGCACTCGAAGGGTTGGCCCCCGAACAGGCGGCCATTCAGCTGGATGCCGAACAGTCGCAACGCTTTCGCGCCTGGTTTACGCGCATCGTCGATGAACAGGTGCGCCGCCCCTCGCCGCGCTGGGTACACCGCGACTGTGCGGGTCTGGTTCGTTTTGCGGTAGCAGAGGCTCTGGCTGACCATGGCGAGAAGTGGCAACGGGCCAACGGTTTGACCCCGGGCCAATTGCCCGCCCCCTTGCAGCTTAGCGATAGCCAACGGGCACTACGATTCAACTGGCGCGACATCGATGGCCAGCACAAAGCCTTCGTCACCGCCCTGGCGTTGATCCAGGGCAATAGTCAGTTTGTCAGCAAGGAGATCAATCAGGCTCAACCCGGCGATCTGCTGTTTTTTGATCAAGGGGATGAACAACACCTGATGGTCTGGATGGGGCAGTACATCGCCTATCACACAGGTACAGTGACGCCACACGACAATGGTTTGCGTGCGGTAACGGTTCAACAGCTCATTCAATGGAAGGACACCCGGTGGCAACCCATTGGCAACAACCCCAACTTTATCGGACTCTATCGGCTGGATTTCTTGTCGCACTGACCTGGCTGGGTAGCACTTCGCTGGCATTTGCCGACGAAGCCAACCCGACCCCGGCGGAGCAACGTGAACAACTGGCCCAGAGCGAAAGCACTCTGCAACCCATCCCCGGCAGTGACTACAGTCCGCTCCAGGGGTCGACCTTCTATCTGTTGAGCGATACCAGCTACGGCAGTGATGAGGAGGCCCTGGTTCGTCTCGAAGCCAATGCGCGCGAACAGTACTACCTGGAGCAGTATGGCGGTGCCGATGTGCGCCTCTACCAGATCCCGGAGCCGTTGGAGTTTCTGAAGAAACAGTCCAACCTGCACCGTATCAAGGTACAGGCCAACTACCGGGGTGAAGGCGCGGCCAATACCCTGAGCTACCTGTGGGACTCCTGGTACAAGAGCAGCCGCCGCTCCTGGCAGCGCCTGTTGTCAGCCGATAGCCGCCGGGCGGCCACCGAGGTAGCCCCGGAGCTCAGCACCAGTCGACACATAGATACGCCGACCCGCTACGAAAATCCCAACCGCTTTGCGCCGATTCCCAATCTGCCGCTGGTCGCGCAATTTCGCTACCCACTGTGGCAGGCTGCTGGCATTCAGCCACCCAAGGGGGTCAAGCTCGAAGGCAGCAGCAGTGAATTCATAGAATCACGCCCCGGCAACGTGAGGATCCCGCTGGGCAAACAGAAACCAGGCCTCTACCTGGTCGAGGCCGTCATCGGCTCCCACCGGGCCACTACCCTGCTGTTTGTCGCCAATAGCATCATCATCACCAAGAATGCGGGCCATCAGATGCTGGCCTGGAGCGTCAACCGCCAGACAGGAGCCCCTATGCCGGGCAGCCAGCTGATCTGGAGTGATGGCACCGGCACCCTGCAGAGTCAAACCAGCGATGCCAGCGGCGTCGGTCTGTTCGACCATGTCAGCCCGGAACACAGCTATCTGCTGGCTCGTGATAGTGAAGGCGGTCTGACCATCGCCGAGAACTTCTACTACGACAGCGAGATCTACAACACCAAGCTGTACGCCGTCACCGACCGACCGCTTTACCGCCCAGGGGATCGGGTCCATCTGAAATTCATCGCGCGTCACTTCACCAATGCCCGGGATTCCGAGTCAGTAGCCGATGGTCAGCTGCAGGTTCAGGTGCTGGATCCATCCGGGTTGGAGTTGTTACGGCAGAAGACCCCCTGGCACGCCGCCAACGGAGCCGATCTGAGCTTCACTCTGCCTGCGGATGCACAACCGGGTGGCTATGAGACGCAGATGACCCTGGGTAGTGACCGCTACTCGGCCGCCTTCCGCGTCGCCGAATATGTCAAACCGCACTTCGATATCCAGCTGCAATTCGACTCGCCCAATCACAAGACCGGTGAGGCCATCAAGGGCAAGATCCAGCTGCGCTATCCCAATGGCGATCCAGTGGCCAACGCCGCCATCAGCCTGAGCCTGCGCGCCCAGAAGCTGAACATGGTGGAAGGTGAACTGCGCTACGCCGGACTATTCCCGGTCAAACTGCAGCAGCAGGAGCTCAAGAGTGATGCCCAAGGTGACGTAGCCCTGGAGCTGCCCGCCGCCAAGGATCCCAGCCGTTACATAGTCACCCTGCTGGCCAACGATGCCGCCGCCTGGCGCGTCAAGAGTACGCGCGAGATCCTGATCGAGCGCGGGCTCACCCCCTACCGCCTGCAGGCACAGAAGCAGTTCAGCGAACCGGGTGAAACCGTCACCTTCGAGTGGCAGGCCGAAGGCGGCGTGTCCCCGGTCGACTCGGTTCCTGCCAGCTATGAGCTGTTGCGCCTGGAAGATCGCAGCCGTCAAAGCGGAACCCTGGCGGCAGGATCAAGCAGTCTGGATCTGCCGTTGACCGACTCGGGATCCTATACCCTGTCGCTGCGCGATGAGGCCGGTAACCTGCTGGCCGCCACCAACCACTGGGTTTCCGGCGATGGCATGAAGGCGGTCCCTGGGACGATAGAGGTTCGATTCGATCGGGAACGCTATGCCTCCGGCGACACGGCGCAAGCCCTGATCACCTTCCCCGAGGCGGTGAGCGAAGCCTTGCTCACTCTGGAGCGGGATCAGATTGAACATCACGCCCTGCTGACCCAAGGCGGCGACTGGTTCAGCGCCAAGCAGCTGGCTCCGCGCCAGTGGCGAGTCAGCATCCCGGTCGAACAGGCCTTCTCACCCAATGTCACCTTCTCGGTACTCTATGCCAAGCAGGGAGCCTACCTGTTCCGCAATGCCGGTCTGCTGGTTGCGCAACCCAAGGTTGACTTGCAGATCGCCAGCGACAAGCCCAGCTATCAGCCCGGCGAAAAGGTTGAGCTGGACTTAACCAGTCTGGTAGCCGGCAAACCAGCCCCGGCACAATTGGTGGTGAGTGTGGTTGACGAGATGGTCTACCTGCTGCAGCCCGAGCTGGCACCCAATATCCATGATTTCTTCTACCACCCACGGCGCAACAACGTACGCACCACCTCGAGCCTGAACTTCATCACCTACGACATGTCGTTACCCTATGAAGGCAAGGCCGTGGCTGGCAACCGCTTCAACGAACGGGGCGTCAAGGTACTCGAACGGCCACGCCGCGAAGACAAGGACACGGCGCTCTGGGCTCCCAGCGTGCAAACCGGGCCCGATGGCAAGGCGAAACTCAGTTTCACCATGCCGGATTCGCTGACCCGCTGGCGTATCACGGTGCGAGCCGTGACGCCGGATGGCGTGGTCGGTCAGAAGGCGGACTATATCCGCTCCGATAAGCCCTACTACCTGAAGTGGACCGGGCCTAGCCGCTTCCGCCAAGGAGATGAGCCGATTGTCGAGCTGGTCGCCTTCAATAACCAGGGCGAAAAAACCTCCGGGAATGTCACCATCAGTGGTCTCAAAGAGCCCCAAGAGGAGTCTCTGGATCTGGCGCCCGGTGCCAATTATCTGCGCCTCCCGTTAACCGCTCTGCAAAGTGGCGATCTCGGCAGTCAACTGAGCGTTGCCGATAAGAAGGTCGATAGCCTGCAGACCCGAGTCACCATTGCTCCCCAGAGTTGGCCCGCCGAGCAGCAACAACGACTGATGCTAAACGGCGCATCTCGTCCCTTGGCGTTACCAGCCGATGCCAGCGATATCCGCATCACGGTGCAGTCCACCACCGACAGCGCCTTGCGTCGGGTACTCGACGATCTGGTTGAATACCCCTATGGCTGCCTGGAACAGACGGCAAGCCGCCTGATCCCGCTGGCCATCGCCTACCGTCTAGCCGATGACCCCGAGGCCCAGAACAAGCTGCGCAGCGAGCTGTTGACCCACAGAGTCCGACTGATCCAGATGGCGAACGTCGATGGCAGCTTCGGCTGGTGGGGAGATCAGACCCAGGGCACTCTGCTACTGAGCAGCTATGCCTATTATGCCGACTGGTTCACCACCCAGGCCTTGGGATTGCAACTGCCAGCCGGCCAGGGTGACGCCCTGCTCGCCATCTACCAGCAAAAGGCCGCCGAGGAGCCACTCCTGTATCGCCAATTGGCCCTGTGGTGGATGGCCCAGATGGGCCTGCCGGTCGACACCCTGCAACAAGGAGCGGATGAGGCTCTACTCGCCGAGTTGGGCACCCGTCAGCCTCAGCCGCTGAGCCAACCAACGGTTCAGATCGAGGAACAAGCAGCCGCCAGTGCAGCCCTCGACAGTGGCGTCAGTCAGGCGACCAGCGCTGCCGTCACTACGGCCAAGGTTGCTAACGAAGCCAGCGCGGCGACCGCCACAACTGACACAGCCATGACAAAAACCGAACAGCCGACAGCAACCTGGAGTCAAAACGGCTTGATCTTCACAGATCCACAGAGCGATCAGGCGCTGGCTTTAGCGTTGCAGCTCAGTCAGCAATTGCACCAGCTTCGCCGCTCGGCACCATCGGCCGCGTTGCAGGCCGAAGCCAAGCGCTGGCAACCGCTGATCCGCTCGAGCCAAGAGCCCCTGCTGCAACTGCTGGATCGGATGGTGAACAACACCACACCAAACGAGTCACAGATCGAGTCCCTGCTGGCACGAGTGACGCCGCAGAGCCCAACGCTGGAGCGCGCCCTGCTGCTGAGTCTGCTGCAGCCGCAGATCACGGCCCCCAAAGCCGACGCGACCACAGTCAAGCCCCAAGGGGCCTGGCATTTGGCGCGTCTGCCCAGTGGTACATCCCAGTGGCTATGGCAGGGTGCCGGCTTGCCGACCAGCGTCGCATTGAGCGGTGAACTGCCTGCAGGCAGTGAATTGCTGGTTCGCTATCGCAGTGCCGAATCGGCGGCAGGAACCCTGCCCGTCACTCTGCAGCGCACCCTCTACCGCCTCGAACCACTGAGCGATGGCAGCGGCTTCAGCGCCGTGGCGCTCAAGAGTGGTGATGAACTGCAGAGCAATGCCCTGTATGTCGATGAGTTTGTCCTGACTCCGGAACAACAGCAGGTCTACCGCTTTGGCCTGCTGGAGGCGGCTCTGCCACCAGGTGCCAGCGTCGAACCCTCCACCTGGGGGATCCAGGTCGCCGGGCTGGACGGCAACGAAACCCCCGTCAGCTTCAGCCGCGCCCAGTATGAGGAAGGAGAGCTCTCCTACCGCGTCCCGGTACCTGAGCTCAATGGACCGCTGACGGTACGCCAACTGCTGCGCTTTGCCGAACGGGGTCGTTTCAACCTGCCGGCCAGCCGCTACTTCCGCATGTATCAACCGGCGGACAAGGCACTGACCGATGGTGGTCAATTGCAGCAGTGGCAGGTGGAATAAGTGATGCGACGGCTCCGCCTACACCTGGCTGTCGGTCTGCTGGTTGTCACCCCCTACGGTTGGGGAAGCGACCACTGGCCCGATCGGCTGGTGCTGGGCGGGGCCGAGCCACGCTTGTGGACCCTGCCAAACACCGCGGCACAGCCAGTGCCGAACGAATTACAAACCCCACTGGGCAGTCTCTGGAAGCTGTTTGTCTACGGCTATCTGCAAGCCAATGGCCTGCAGGAGTCTCCGCTACGCTGCACGGGTCAGGATCCGGAGCAGGAGCACTACTGCTGCGATCCGGGCGAGAGTGTGGATCGCGATGAGGCGTTGATCCGCTCCTGCGGTCTCTACTTCGCCCCCGCTCGACTGGGGATCCAGGCGGCGGCTTGGCGGAGCTATTGGCAACAGCGTCAGGCGCCGGAGTGGCTCCGTGAGCTGTCTCACCTGCAACCGCAACAACGGGTCAGCGTCAGCAGTCTGCTGGCTGCACTGGCTGTGGTCCCCGCCGAGGTGCAACAGCGCAGTCGCGAGGTATTGACCGGCGTGGTGCTACATGGCCGCGGCAAAGAGGCCGTCGGTAGCCTCGGCACCTTGCTGGGCGCCAAGACCTATACCCAACCCACGCACGAGTGGGGGCTGGTCGGCGGTGGCGCCGGCTGGAGTGACAATGGCACACCGCTCTGGTTTGGCGGCCAAGGCAGTAGCAGTAGCGTGATCACCCGCATGGCTCCGGCCATCGCCCATCAGTTACAACAGGAGCCGCCGCCTGACGGTGGCAGTTGTGTTCAGGTCCGGTACTTTGCCCGCTATCCGCTGGCCAAAGTCACCCGCCCCCATGGGGGTGAGGCTTCGGCCGGCCCTCTGGTCGGCAGCTATCGGCTTGCCTTTGCCAATGGCCAACAACTGGCCTGGCAGGCGGATCCCGGTCACTTCTGGCTCGAGCAAACCACTCAGAGCTCCCCCGTGATCTGGGGCCGCTTCGCCGCACCTGAGTATGTGGCCCGCGTCGTCGATCGGGAGGGCGATGCCCGTTATCCCCAGGCGGCACGAGCCCTGGCCATAGCCGCTCGCAGCTACCTGCAGCAGCAGGCCAGCCACCAGGGTGATTGCCTGCAGTTGGATGACAGCTCGCGCTTTCAACGAGTCTCCCCTCATGCCCCGTCGGCGGCAGCACTGGCCGCAGTACGCAGTACGGAGCGACTGATCCTGCGCGGCATCGAGGTGCAGTATCACAGCGACAAGCCCCAGAGCAACCGCCTGAGCTGGCAGCAGGCCGTCGACTGGGATCGCGCCGGCCTCGACTTCACCGCCATCCTGGCCCGAGCCTACCCGGCAGCCACCCTGGCCCTCAGTGACAGTCAGCAAGCCGCAGAGTGTCCACGACTGGCGGATGCCCAGGCCTGGCTGCAACATCAGGCCGCTCGCTGGCAAGACCGCCTGCAGAGGGAACCCGGTTTTGAACCACCCGCTCAACCCTTGAGCGTCTGCCTGTTGCCGCAAGGGCGTCCCTACGCCGACAAGCAGGCGCAACGCATCTATGTGCGACCCAACCCGTCACTGGATGGGCGCATCGCATTGACCCATGAATATCTGCATCTGGCCTTCGCCCATCATCCCCATGGAGAGGACGAAGCCTATATTGAAGACCTGGCTCGACGCCTGGTAAGAGGTGAACCATGATCCGAACGATACACGCCCGCCTGCTCTGGCTGGCATGCCTGCCCCTGGCACTGAACGCTGCCGAACAGGTGGAGCTGATGAATCCGACTGGCGGCTGGCGCGCCGGGCAGGCCGACGCCGATCACTACCTGCAAGAGGTGCACTACCCGGCCAACTCGGTCTCGGTGCCTCTGGATCAGGGCAAGGAGAGTCTGATCCGCGGTCAGATTGCCAATCGCCCCAAGGAGGCCAAGGGCCCCTATACCCTGGTGGTCAATGGCATCGCCATGCCGCAGCGCATCGAGGAGGATGGCAGCTTTGCCCGCCCCTACTCCTTCGCCGCCGGCAGCAACAGCGTCGAGATCCGCAGCCCCGATGGCCAGGTCAGCAAGCGCGTGCAGTTTTACGATGATCAGGGCGGCCAGCTCAGGCCCAAGTTGCGCATCCTGCTCTCCTGGGATACCGACAATACCGATCTGGACTTGCACGTCGTCACCCCGGATGGCGAGCATGTCTACTATGGCAACCGGGTTCTGGAGAATGGCGGCGCACTGGATGTCGATGTCACCACCGGCTATGGCCCGGAGATCTTCGCCTCGGCAGCACCACAACCGGGCAACTATCTGGTCTACGTCAACTACTATGGCAGCGGCGAGGGTGAGGACAGTGTGACCACGGCTCAGGTCAGCGTGATCACCGACGAGGGGGAAGCCGACGAGCAGCAACAGATCTTCCGCGTACCGCTACGCAAAGCTGGCGAGCTGACTCTGGTCAACCACTTCGTCCTGCCCTGAGTCAATCGCCCGTTCCAAAATAGAGAAAGGGAGGCAAATGCCTCCCTTTTTGGACTCACACGTTCATCGGTTTCCAACTTTCATTGTCGCCCGTCAGACGTGAATGTCGATATTACTGCCCAGGTTGCTCTCGGCACTGCGCGGAGTCGTGCTCTGAACGGTTTGCACCGCCCCTTGCAACAACGCCAGGGCTGCCTCACCTTGTGCTTCCTGTTGCTTCTTGCTCAAGGAGGCAATCATCGCCTCTTGGCCATAGTTTCCAGTTGCAGCGGTAACATTCATAGTGACACCCTCCTGTCCAACCTCAGTATCGGCCAGAACCCGGCAAAGTTTAGCCAAAAATCCATTTTTTTAGTCCAAGGGCAGCATTGTATTCTGTTGAGCCCCGACACGATAACGCCGCCAGGCGCGATAGCCACCGTAACCAACAGCCAGCAGCAGGGCATACAGAGCCTCACCAGCCAGGGCCACCAGCACCAGCAGACACAAGATCACACTCAGCCCGGCCAACCAACGTCCCATCCCCGGCAGCAAACGCCAACCGGCCGCCATGCACAGCAGATAAACCAGGATAAAGTTGCCATTGGCATAGCGGATCAGACTATCGAGCGGCAGCTGCAACCAGAAACTCAGCGAGATCGCCAGAACGCAGACGCCGAGGACACAGAGCAGGGCGCGGATCGGCATGCCTCGGCTCGATAACTGGGCCAGCGGCTGGGGCAATTTACCTTCGTCAGCCAGACTCCAGATCAGACGGGCAAAGCCCAGCAGATAGATGTTGATGCTGGCAAAGCAGGAGAGATAACCCAGCACGGCTACCAGCCACTTGGCGGTCGGCCCCAGCAGCAGTTCCAGCAGCACCGGGATCGAACTACCATTGCGCGCCTCGGAGCCGTAGAGGCCGAACTTCAGCACCGCCACCGAGTTGACCCAGTACACCAGCCCCGCGAGCAAGACACCACACAACAAGGCGATCGGATAGTCCCGCCGCGGATGACGAAACTCCTCCCCCATATGGGCAAAGGCCTCCAGCCCGACGAAACACCAGAACATCACCGCCAGGGCTCGCCCCAGATCGGGCCATTGCGTCGGCTCCGGTAGCGGCGGTATGCCATCACGCCAGCCCAGATCCCCCAGCAACCAGATCAACACGGAAAGCACGACGATCCCCAGCGCAATCGCCAGCTGCAAGTTGCCAGAGGATCGCGCCCCCCGCACGCCCAGCAACAAGACGCCCAGCAGCGTCAGCAGTTGGACGCCCCACAAGGCCCAATCATTCATGACAAACAGCGCATGCCAGAAGCCGGAGGCAATATTCAAGGCAGCCGGCAGACCAACTGGCAACACAGCCAGAAACAGAAACGCCGAAAATCGCTCGGCCCCCGGGCCAAAGGCGCGACCAATCAGATGCGGAGCTCCACCGGCATGGGGATGACGTCGCCCGAGACGGGCAAAGGTAAAGGCAATCGGCAGGACCAGGAGAATCAACAATAGCCAGGCCCACAGTGACGAACGCCCCGCCAGGGCGGCGGCCGTCGCAGGCACAACGAAGATCCCGGTTCCCAGCAACGAGGTCGCCAGCAAACCAACGCCTTGCAGCAGACCGAGATCCTTTTTCAAACGAGACATCGAGCGTGAACCATTCAGCATCAGGAACCACTATGGTAGGCCGTTCCCCGCCAATAAAACAGAACCGAACGAAGCCTTGTAGGCGCAGAAATAGAAAAATCCCCCCACCGCAGAGCGGTGGGGGGATTTTAGTTTGTGCACGATTAGACTTACTGCGCCTTGACGCTGTAGACCAGGGTGCTGTCGTTGAAGGTCACCAGATAGGTTCCCACCACTGTGGTAAAGATATCGGAGCCACTCAGGTTGGCCGTGCCATCGGCATTGCTATCCCCGTAGTTGGTGGTCCAATCGCCCTTGAGGTCAAACTTGAAGCGCTGTTTGCCACTGCTGTCAGCCGCACCAGTGAAATTAACAGCCACCTGCCACGTATGATCCCCGACCAGCGTCATTGCCGTTGAACCCCAGCTGTTCGGCGTTCCACGGAAGTAGAGTTGGCTGAAGCTCTTGTCATAGCTGGCCTTGACCACAACTGTCGCGGTTGCAACTGTACTCAGTCCCGAGTTATCGGTGACCGTCACCTTGACTGTATAAGTACCAGCCGTGGTGAAGGTACGGGTCAGGGTGCTGGTCGTTTCACCAGTGTCCCAGGCATAGCTCTGCACGGTGCCATCACTATCGGTGGCTGCGGCGGTGAAGGTGACGCTGTTGCCGACCAGAATGGAGCTGCTGCTCGGAGTCAGAGTCACAACCGGAGCCGCCGGGCAGGCAACCTTGTAGGCCAGTGTCGAGTCGTTCACCGTCACCACACAGGTCGCAACGGCCGTGGTGTAGATATCGCTGCCAGTTTTATCCAGCACGCCATCCTTGTTGGTATCACCATAGTTGGTGCTCCAATCACCGACGGTGTCGAACTTGAAGCGTTGGGCGCCACTGCTGTCAGCCGCACCGGTGAAGGCCACCGAGGTCTGCCAGGTGTTGTTGCCCACCAGCGTCATCGCCGTCTTGCCCCAGCTGTTGGAGGTGCCACGGAAGTAGAGCTGGCTGAAGTTATGGCTGTAGTTCGTACCTGGCACCGTCAGGGTAACCGAGGCCGTTGCCGTAGCGCCCTGATTGTCGGTGACAGTGACACTCACAGTCTGGGTCTCGTTGACCGTGACCGCGATGCTGGCCGTGGTCGCACCGGTACTCCACAGATAGCTGGCGATAGTGCCGTCGCTATCGGTAGAACCCGCAGCACTCAGATTAACCACGGTTCCCTTGGCAACTTCCTGACTTGCCGGGGTGATGGTGGCAACCGGTGCCTGGTTGGCCGGAACCGTCAAGGTCACAGAGGCCGTAGCCGTTGCACCCTGGTTATCGGTCACCGTCACACTGACGGTTTGGGTCTGGTTGACCGTCACCGCAATGCTGGCCGTAGTTGCACCCGTGCTCCACAGGTAGCTGGCAATGGAGCCATCGCTATCGGTAGAACCCGCAGCACTCAGAGTAACCACGGTTCCCGCGGCAACAGTCTGGCTGGCCGGTGTAATGCTGGCAACCGGAGCCTTGTTGGCGGCCACAGTCAGAGTCACCGAGGTGGAGGTGCTGGCACCTTCGTTGTCGGTTACTGTCAGCGTCACCGTCTGGGTAGCATTGACCGTCAGGCTGATGGCAGCTGTGGTTGCGCCAGTACTCCACTTGTAGCTGGCAATCGAGCCATCGGAGTCGCTGGAACCAGCGCCACTGAGTGAAACCACGGTGCCGGCGGCAACGGTCTGGCTGCCCGGTGTAATCACGGCAACCGGAGCCTTGTTCACATCAACATCCGGCTCACCTGGAACGATCACACCAGCGCTCAGCGACCACGCACCAGCTTCAACCTTGTAGTTGGAGCCACCATTGTTATCCCAGGTCCCGCTACAGTTGTTAGGAACAAACTCCAGCTTGGCACCAGTACCCAAATCAACTGTGTAGGAGTACCAGCCCTCACCGAGACTGTTCATCACAGCACCCGGCGCCGTGGTCCAGGTTCCGGCATCGACACGATAGTGCAAGCAGGCCTTGGTCCAGCTGGTGTTCTTGTAATAGACGGTGGTATTGAGAACCAGATCTGCCGGCTTGCCCGAGGTGACGGAGCCATCATCATTGATGGTATAGGTCCCTTCGGTCAGCAGGACACCGCTGGCACTCGGCTTGTAGTTACTGTCGGACGGTTCCAGATAGCGCACATAGAGGCCATTGACATCGCCGCTGTAGGTGTCGCTCAGACGGAAGTAGCGATCACTACCATTGAGCGGTGCAACCGACTGGGTTTCCCAAGCCGTGGCGCCATCTTCCTTGGTGTCTACGCTGAGGCCAGTGAGATTATCTTCACTGCCTTCGACATAGACGGTTACGTTCTTGGCAGGAGCCTTGTCGCTAAAGAAGGCATGTTCACCGGCGATGGAGCCGTTGACGTCCTCAACCTTCTTACCATCGACCATGCTGTAACGACCAGCACCCACATAGACCTGCTGGATCTCGCTCTTGGTCACGTTACCCTTGCCATCCGTCGCTTCGATGTAGTAATCGAGCAGTTGATCGCGATAGCTGTTGAGGTAGGTGAAATAGAGATTACCGATCTTCTTGGCCGGAACCACCTGGAAGGCGGCGGTGCTGGAAGGCTGCCAGCTGACACCATTGATGTCGGCGGAGAGATCACGCTCCTTCATGCTGTAACTGACCCAATTGCCCACGTTGGCCGGGTTGACATTGTCTTCCCCGGCATGGGCCACAGGATCATACAGCTGATAGGTCTTGTCTTTCGGATCGGCACTCTTGGCGGTATGAACCCGCACCTTGACCTGGATATCGGCCACATCGCTGACGTCATAGGCGTAGGTGTAGATGGCAAACTCGTTGTCCATGTACATCTTGGCCCAGCCTTCAGCCTTGGAGGCGTTGGCACTACCCGGGTTGTACGGATAACGCTGTGGCCACCAGACTGACGGACCGGTTCTGTCCTGCGCCAAACGGGCAGTCACATAGGGTTCGGTAAAGTGCAGAGACTGGTTGAACGAGATGGTTGGCTTGACGCCATCATCGATGTTTTCGTCATAGTAACCGAAACCGGAGTCGATACTGGCCATCAGGAAGTACCAGCCCAACTCGGCCGGGTTGGCGCCGCCCGCGTAATCCTTGCTGGCATCACCCTTCACCGGATAGGAGAGCATCCACGGGTTCAACTGGTTACCGCTGTAGGTGACCTGCTTGTCCAGAGCCGTGGTCGGAGACCAGTAGTTCGGGTGAGCATCCAACCAGATCTGTTCGGCAGTCTTGGCATAGTTCTCGGCCGCCTGCAGCAGGGCAAAGTTGCGCTCCAGGTAGTGATAACCATACTCCAGCGACGGCAGATGCTGACGCAGATCGCCATTGGCGGCGTACTGCGAGGTGTAGCTGGTGCCATGAGCGGTATTGAATGCCGCTAACTGACCATTCCAGACCCCCATCGGCAGGTGCCAGTGATACCAGGTCGGATCCGCCGAGGAGTCGCGGGTATCGATCCAGGAACCATCCTGCACGTGAACGATGTCGGAGGCCGGGATCGGATTGGCTTTGAGGTACTCATCCACCCCTTGGCCAACCACACCGGAATCGGAGTAGGTGACATAACCGGAGTTCTTCCAGGTACCGCCATCACCGGCACGACCGGATGAGTTATCCCCATCGTGAGCGATAACAAAGTACTGGGTACGGCCCTGAGCGGCAGCCTGTGACTCAAACGGCTTGATAGCCGCCGCCGTCACTGAACCCTGATAGCCCTCTTCCCAGGAGCTGGCCTGTTCCACCGGAATACCGGCGACCTTGGAGACAGCACCCGTTTCCGGATCGACGTACTGCACCCAGTGCGGGATCGAGGCAAACGGGAATTTATTTCGAGTCACCTGCTTTTCGTTGAACATGTTCAACGATACCCAGGAACCGACGTTGCTCTCGTTCTGCAGATCGGCCCGGTTCGGCGGTGACACGACGGTATCGACACCCGGATCATTGAGATACGGGTAATCCTTCAGGGTACGCGAGTAGTGGACGTTCCCCAGCACCGACCAGGTGATGCCCAACTTGTTCAGCACCGGAATGAGGCGCTCGGAGAAGCCCAGCTCCGTCGGGAAAAAGCCCTTGGAGGAGGTGAAACTGCTACCGAGGAAATAGGGCTGTGCCAGCGTCACGTTGTGATAGATCAGATCCTTGAGGAAATAATCATTGCCGACCAGAGGCCCCATGCTGTGGTGACCGGTGAAGTGGATGGTATCCAGCGCCTTGTAGCCATTGGCCGTCTTGTAGGTCTGCTGCGTCGAACGCCAGTAGTCTCCCCACCCGAGGTTGTAACCATCCTGGTTACCCAGCTCGGCGAAGCTCTGCACGTTGTTGATGACCGCCGCCGACATGGTGACATGAGTCTGGCTCTGTGGATGACTGCCGCTGTTGCTGGCTACCGTCTCCATCGGCCAGCCCAGATAGGCGCCCTTCT
>JAYRLO010000297.1:1359-3426 GCA_041905215.1 Aeromonadaceae bacterium | reverse complement strand
AATCCAGCATCTCAAAACGTATCCGGCCGGGAATTTGGGCGAAATCCCGACGGGTGACGCGGATCCACTCGGCCTTATCGGTGACGAGCTGATCGCTGCTGCCCGCATAGCCGCTGAAATTATCGCTGAATCGGGCCGTGAGTCGATCATCACGGGAACAGTACATCTCCACGTACTCATCGAATAATGCACGAATCAACGCCGGACGTTCTGATGCCATAGGCCTGGATCCAGAAAAATGGGTTAATAGTCATTTTTAAATCATGGTGATCTCTATGCAAAATAGCAATGAACGCTACGAACGGTAGGCATCGCTCTGCTTTGTGGCCCGGCAATGCGAGGCATGGCTGCTATGCTTGAAGCGTCAGTCTTCGGGCCTTAGCGCCCTCATCCGCAGGAGACCGAGTATGGATCTGCTCCAGATTGCTAGTGGTGCCACACTGGGACTTTTTGTTTGCATGTTGCTGTTCCTGGAGTTTGGCCGTCGTATCGGCTTGCACCATCTGGCCCACGAGGGGGGGCTGGCTCGCGGGGTTGGTACGGCGGAGGGAGCGGTATTTGGTCTGTTGGGGTTGTTGATTGCCTTCACCTTCTCCGGAGCTGCCGATCGTTTTGAGGCGCGGCGCCATCTCATTACCGATGAGGCCAACGCCATTGGCACAGCTTATTTGCGCCTCGATCTATTGCCTGTGGCCAGTCAACCGGAGCTGCGCAACCTGTTTTATGCCTATACCGGATTGCGAGCTCGCATCTACCATGATGCCAAGGAGCCGTCAGTCGTTCATCAGCGACTGAGCCAAGCCGAACAGTTACAAAAGCAGATCTGGGAACAAACGCTACAGGCGGCCCGGGCTCCGGATGCGCCAGCCCATGCCATGATGCTGCTGGTTCCTGCCTTGAACGAGATGATCGATATTACGTCTACCCGGTTGATGGCAACCCAGAATCATCCGCCCTTTATCGTGTTTATCTTATTGGTATCCCTCAGTTTGGTAGGTTCCTTGCTGATAGGTTACGAGATGGCGGAGAACCCACATCGCAGTTGGCTACATTGCGTGGCTTTTGCCTGTATCATGTCGATGTCGATCTATGTCATCGTCGATCTGGAATTTCCCCGTTTGGGGCTGTTTACCGTCACAGGCGCCGATCAGATTTTGCTGGATCTGCAAGCAAGTATGCGTTGATCACACTCCTGTTCGGCTTTAAGGCCCAGCTTATCGCGATGAATTTACTCAGTTCGGGCCGGGGAGGCCCTTGCTTGCTGTCCGCCCCCCATGACGGGGCTGATACAAATCGTGGGTGAATATGGAATAAAAACAGCTATTTTCACCTCATATCGATATATTTCATCGGTGATTGGATTTTCATGTTGTGCTGCCGATGTTAAAACTGCCCCTTGCTTCTTCCTCATTACACTCCTTTGCGCCATTGGCTGCCGCGGTCGGTGCCATGTTCTCCATTACGCTCGGAGCATCGCTGGCCAAGTCGTTGTTTCCACTCATTGGCCCTGCGGGCACGACCGTGCTGCGCCTTGGGATCGCCGCTTTGATGCTGGCGCTGGCATTTCGGGTTTGGCGGATCCGACTGGTTTGGGCGCAGTGGTGGGCGGTCATCCCGTATGCCCTGTCATTGAGTCTGATGAACCTGCTGTTTTATATGGCCATCGAACGGGTGCCATTGGGCATCGCACTGGCCATTGAGTTCATCGGCCCATTGACGGTGGCGCTGTTGAGTTCTCGGCGACGGGGGGACTTCATCTGGTTGGGGCTGGCAGTGGGCGGACTCTTGTTGGTGTTGCCTCTGCGCGGGGCCGGGCAAGCCATCGATCCTCTTGGTGCCTTGCTGTCGCTGGGAGCCGGAGTTTGTTGGGGATTGTATATCATCACCGGCCGACGAGCCGGACAGGCGCTGGGAGCCTGTACGCCGGCATTTGGCATGGCCATCGGTGCTTTGGTGGTATTACCGTTTGGCTGGGCGCAGGCCAGCAGTGGTTTGCTCAACCCGGCGATCCTGTCGGTGGCTGTTGCCGTGGCGATACTCTCTAGCGCGATACCCTATACCCTCGAG
>JAYRLO010000297.1:0-1349 GCA_041905215.1 Aeromonadaceae bacterium | reverse complement strand
GGTGAGCCCGCTGTCGGTGCACTGGTCGGCATGATCTTCCTGGGGGAGAGTTTGCCGCCGAGCCAACTGCTGGGGATTGCTGCCATCATTGCCGCGTCGGTAGGTACCACGCTGGCAACCCGACGCCGGTGATCGTCAATCGTCGATGCAAGCCTCATCATCACTGCAGGCACTGGATGGGCGCATTCTCTCCGCGTCCAAAGCCTGCTAGGCTGTCGCCTCCGTTCTGTGAGTCCTCTCCGCTGCAAGGAACTTAGCTGCCATGTACCAAGTCGATGATTTCGATCTGAAGATTTTGACCCAGTTGCAGGGCAACGGTCGACTGACCAATCAAGAATTGGGCGATCTGGTTGGACTCTCTGCCTCCCAATGCTCGCGGCGACGAATCGCGCTGGAGCAGGCTCAGCTGATCCTGGGCTATCACGCTCGCTTGGCGCTTGATGCTGTCGGTGTGGCTGTGCTGGGGCTCATAGAGGTTCGTCTGCTCAACCATACCCAGGAGTGTGCTGAGCGCTTCCAGCAGATGATCGGCGAGATGGATGCCATCATCGATGCCTATCAGACCACGGGAGATGCTGATTACCTGTTGAAAGTTGTGGTCACGGATCTGCCAGGTTTAAGCCAGCTCATCAGCGGCATATTGACGCGCAATGGCAGCGTCGCGCATCTCAAGACCTCGGTGGTTCTGAACCGGCTCAAGGAAAACGGTCGTCTGTTGCCGTGATGGCGGAGCTGGTGGCAACTTTGCTGTTGTTGAAAGCCGTCGGCAGGAGAGGCAACCCCGGCTCGTTGCTCCAGTGAGGAGCAGCATGAATGGATCTGGTGCAATCTGAATATCATTTCTCGCAATAATATGACTAATGATGCACGACATGTTTGCGTATAATGCTCGTGATGCGTAATTCGTGCGCCATTAGCCAATCAAGCAAAATCAAATCGTTAACGGTACTCCAGTGCCGACGACCGCTCCTGGCTGCCAGCGAGCACCACTGAAATTGTTGATGAGGTGGTGGCCTGGTGCACTTTTTGCTGTATGTCCTCCGGACCAACTGCGCGTCGCTCTCGACGCCTAAAAACGCGTGTTAAGACCTATGGATAATGTCGCTACTCTGAATAAGCTCACCCACTCCTGGATAGAGGATACCCTTGCCTTACTGTTTGGCACCCTGATGATCTCGTTTGGGGTTGTGCTGCTGCGTCAGGCAGGTGCCTTGACTGGTGGCACTGCCGGGCTGGCCTTTTTGCTGCACTATGTCACCCATGTCTCGTTCGGTACGGCCTTCTTTTTGCTCACTCTGCCGTTCTATTATCTCTCAATGCGGCGGATGGGGCGCGCCTTTACCCTCAAG
>JAYRLO010000296.1:0-3432 GCA_041905215.1 Aeromonadaceae bacterium | reverse complement strand
CCACCTTGTCGCTGTAGCTGCGATTCTCAACAGGTAACAGGGACATTGCCTTTTCATGGGCGGGTGATGGCTTGGCTAGGCGTGGTCGATTGCAGCGTGCATTCGGCTTGCCTGTTGCCGCGCCGCTCGCTACCCTGAGCCCTCACTTTTGCGTTCAACAGGGAGTCGTTACGCCAGATGCCTTTTTCACACCTACCCCATGATGTTGCCGCCTGGCATTCCGTGTTGGCCGCCGCGCCCCTCTATCGCCATCAGGCGGGTGTACTGACACCGTGCGATCGTCTGCCCGCCAGTGCTGGTTATCTGGTGCTGATGGGGGAATTACTGACCCGTGAGCAGGTTGAGCTGGTGGTCAGTGAACTGGCGAGCCGGGAGTTGAGCTGGGCCTTGTTGCCACCCTTTACCGTGGCCGAGGTGCAGGTGCTGGTGCTGGCACTGGATCGGCACGATGCCGAGCTGGCACTCTGGCTCAAGGCTCAGGAGTGGCCCATCGATGGTGCGCACGTTGCCGACTTGCCAAGCCTCAATCAGCCAGGACTCATCGTCATGGACATGGACTCCACCGCGATCCAGATCGAGTGCATCGACGAAATCGCCCGCCTGGCCGGAGTCGGTGAACAGGTCTCGGCGGTGACGGCAGCGGCCATGCAGGGCAAGCTGGAGTTTGCCGACAGCCTGCGCAACCGGGTGGCACTGCTCAAGGATGCGCCTGTGACCATTCTCGATACCGTGGCGGCCAACATGCCGCTGATGCCGGGGCTGACCCTGCTGGTGGATGGCGCCAAGGCGGCCAACTGGAAGGTGGCAATCGCCTCCGGTGGCTTCACCCGCTTTGCCGGCAAGTTGCAGCAGGATCTGGGGTTGGATCACATCGAAGCCAATAACCTGGAGACCGAGGGCGAACGACTGACCGGACGGGTGCTGGGACGCATCGTCGATGGTCGGGTCAAGGCCAAGACGCTGCAGCAGCTGCGCGAGCGTTTTGCCATTCCGGAAGGGCAGAGTGTGGCCATCGGCGATGGTGCCAACGATCTGCCGATGCTCAAACTGGCCGGTCTCGGGGTGGCGATCCATGCCAAGCCGATCGTGCGCGAACAGGCCCAGGTGGCGATCCGTCAGCTGGATCTGGATGCCGTACTCTGCCTGCTGCAGGCGGGCACCCGGATCGCCGAGCTGCGGTGAGTCGCAGGGGGTGTCATCCGGTCGCACGAAAAAGGGAGCCGAATCGGCTCCCTTTTTCATGGACGGTTCCCGCTCAGTGTCGCCACTAAATCTTCAGGCGGAACAGGGTGGCTGGGGTGGTATCCATCATGTCGCAGATGCCGATGATGCTCCACAGGCTATCTTCCAGCTGGCGCGCCTTATGGATGGCGTACTTGGCCACGTAGTCGAGCTCGCCGGCGATGAAGTCGATGTCCGGGCGTCCGGTACGGGAGAGGTGCAGACGTACCGAGTAGAAACGCCCGTGCTGGCGCGCCTGGCGCACGAATTGACGCTTGGCTTCGGTGGAGGGGAAGTCGGACTCCAGCCTGCTGTCGTAGCAGAGGTTGCCCTGCCGGTCGTGTTGCCGGCTGATGAACACCTCGCAATGGCGGGGGGCATCGTTGCGATGCAACTGGCGCAGGGGTACCAAGAGTATCCGCTTGAGAAGTTCCCCCTGAAAAAGCGGCAACATATTAAAAGGCTTCTCGATGGCCGAGTCGCTGAGCAGACTTTGCAGCGGCCGCGGCTTGTCGATGGCACCGATCATCCCCAGCCGATTGGGCTTGTTCTTGCTCAGATAGAGCGGGGTATTGAACAGATGATAGGTATAGAGGTTGCGTAGCGCCCGGGACATGCCACTTAACCGTTTGAGTTCGCGCGCCAGCTTGAGCTTGTCCGGATTACTGTCGATCAGCCGTTGGAAGAAGCGGCGACCGACGTGGATCTCCGCATCGCCAAAAATACAGAGATTCAGGACCGTTCGCGCCGGATTGGCATGGACCACCTTGTAAGGCAGGTCATTAAGCTTCATATCCCGGGTCAGGGCCTGCAGTTTGGGCAGGGTGAGTCGGATAACATCGCCGTCCGAGCAGGCCATCGGTTGTTCCAGCTCGATTTGTAGTCCTAGCGTCGAGATATCCCGGGTCCAGCCGACCAGAGTCTGTGTGCCATTTTTAACCGCGACTGCAGTCTTGTGCATATAACGCCGTTCTTTGCGCAACTGGACATAGTGCAGCAGCTCCAGCTCGAATTCGGGCACATCCAGCTCATGAGCAAACATGTGGAGCTGGTTGGCCTTGAAGTCGGCGAGTGCATCGGTCAGATAGTCCGGGCGATGAGCATCATCGTCAATGACAGTTAATTGCCCCACATAACCGATCAGCTCTAGGTGTTGTTCGACCGAGGTGACGTGGGCAGGCGGCAGATCCTCGATGTTGATCAGGCTCTTGAGCCCCTGCTGATTGAGCTGGATGGCTTCCAGATCCAGCTTGAAGACGCGCCAACTGGGGCGCTTGGCACCGACGGTAAAGAAGAGATCGCGCAAGCCACTGTTTTCGAGCTCTTCACTGGTGGCCGAGAAGAAGTAGATGTGACTACGCACCGTATGGGTGAAGCAGTAGATCCAGCACTGCTTGTGATTCTGTGGCTGAGCCAGCAGACGATCCATGCGCAATGGGTTGAATAGCCCTGCGAGTCGATCCACGTTGCGCTCGTCGCGCCAATACTCGAGCACAGCTTGATTGTTTTCACTCTTGAGCACGTGCAGCAGGGTCGGTGCCGGTGACTTGCTGAAGAAGAGTGGTAAGCCGGTCAGTCGGGGCAGGTAATACTGCTCATAGCCTTTGACCTCGACGGAGGAGAGCAGGTAATCGATGCTGACGCGATAGCGTAGTTTGTTGATCTCGATGAAGTTGTGCAGGTAGCGATCGAGCTCGGGGTCGGAGTCGGCGCGCAGTAACTTCAACCAAAAACGATTGTCCCGCAACTCTTCGCCCATGATCTGGTAGTAGACAGGCTCATCGATCACCGCCGCTGGCGACTCTTTTTGCAGCCCGGTGAAGGTTACCTGGCAGAGGTCGCCGACTTCGAAGGCCACCGGCTCCGTCATCAGTAGACGCAAGCCGCCCAGCGAGATGTCGGATGTCTTGGCCTGAATGGGGGTAACTTCGCCGAGTCGAAGCAGTACCGGCGAGCTGAAATGCATCCGCTCTTCCCGGCGGTGGTAGTAGCTGGCAAATTGGATCGAGTCTATTTCGAATCGATGGGGATCATGCTGCGGGTCATCATTCTGTTGCGAATCTTGCTTCAGCCGATCCTTTTGGGCCGACATGACCGCTTCATAGACGCCGAGGGTGTACTTGCCGTGATAGGTCGTGAGCGCGGCATGGAAGACTTCGATATCTTCCGGCGTCATGAAGTGTTGAATGCCTGAGTGGGCAAACGAGATGG
>JAYRLO010000295.1:0-3444 GCA_041905215.1 Aeromonadaceae bacterium | reverse complement strand
AGCGATCGGCCAGACCGGCAGCGACGATATTCTTGGCGATATAGCGGGCAGCGTAGGCGGCTGAACGATCCACCTTGGATGGATCCTTACCGGAGAAGGCACCGCCACCGTGACGGGCCATGCCGCCGTAGGTATCGACGATGATCTTGCGACCGGTCAGACCGCAATCGCCCATGGGGCCGCCGATAACGAAACGGCCGGTCGGGTTGATGAAGTATTTGGTGTTGTGGTTCAGCCACTCCTTCGGCAGGACTGGCTTGATGATCTCTTCCTGGACGGCTTCAACCAGATCGTCGTGGCTGATGTCTTCGCGGTGTTGGGTGGAGAGCACCACGGCATCGATACCCTGGATCTTGCCATTGCTGTCGTAGGCGAAGGTGATCTGGCTCTTGGCGTCCGGGCGCAACCAGGGCAGCACGCCACTCTTGCGCACTTCTGACTGGCGTTTGACCAGCAGGTGGGCATAGGTGATGGGGGCGGGCATCAGCACTTCGGTCTCATTGGTGGCATAACCAAACATCAGCCCCTGGTCGCCGGCACCCAGCTCTTTCGGGTCTTTGCGGTCAACACCACGGTTGATATCCGGCGATTGTTTGCCGATGGCGCTGAGAACGGCGCAGGAGTTGGCATCGAAACCCATGTCGGAGTGGACGTAGCCGATGTCGCGGACAGTTTGACGCACCAGCTCTTCGATATCGACCCAGGCGGAGGTGGTGATTTCACCACCGACGAGCACCATGCCGGTCTTGACGAAGCTTTCACAGGCGACGCGGGCCATCGGATCTTGTGACAGGATCGCGTCCAGCACCGCATCGGAGATCTGGTCGGCGATTTTGTCGGGATGTCCTTCGGAGACGGATTCGGATGTAAAGAGTCTGGCCATGTTGTTCTCTTTTTGAAATTCGTGATCGAGTCAGCCGTAGTCACGGCGGTGAATAGAAGTATTCACATCTGGACGTCTATTCTATTTTTGCGCGGCGGCTAATGCCAGTAAAAATTGTTCGAAGCCACCTTCGTTCGCATTTTCTGGTGAAAAGCGCCAGCAGTTTGCCTCGAGCCTAGTTACCCAGCGGCGATAACGCTTGCTCTCCCAGAACAAAAAACGGGCAGAGCGATAGTATTTGCGCCAGTCGGAGGGGTTTGGGACAATAGCCGCCCCAAACTGGCACAGAGCTATTAAGACCCAGGAGTAATAGATGCCTTCTCGTAAAGAGTTAGCCAATGCCATCCGTGCATTGAGTATGGATGCCGTGCAAAAAGCCAATTCCGGTCACCCGGGTGCCCCGATGGGCATGGCGGATATCGCCGAGGTATTGTGGCGTGATTACCTCAAACATAACCCGACCAATCCGAAGTGGGCCGACCGCGATCGTTTTATTCTCTCCAACGGTCATGGCTCCATGCTGCTCTACTCTTTGCTGCATCTGAGCGGTTATGACCTTTCCATCGACGATCTGAAGAACTTCCGCCAACTGCACAGCCGTACCCCGGGTCACCCGGAATATGGTTATGCACCGGGCGTGGAAACCACCACGGGTCCGCTGGGGCAGGGCATCACCAATGGCGTCGGTATGGCGCTGGCCGAGAAGATCCTGGCCGCTCAATTCAACCGTCCAGGCCACGATGTGGTTGACCACCATACCTATGTTTTCATGGGTGATGGTTGCATGATGGAGGGTATCTCCCACGAGGCTTGCTCGCTGGCTGGAACCCTGAAACTGGGCAAGCTGGTCGCCTTCTGGGATGACAACGGCATCTCCATCGACGGTCACGTCGAAGGCTGGTTCACCGATGATACCGCCGCCCGTTTTGAATCCTATGGCTGGCATGTGGTGCGTGGTGTCGATGGTCATGACGCCGAGGCCATCAAGGCTGCCATCGAGGCCGCTCGCTCCGTCACCGACAAACCATCCTTGCTTTGCTGCAAGACGGTGATCGGTTTCGGTTCCCCGAACAAGTCTGGTTCCCATGACTGCCACGGTTCACCGCTGGGCGCTGCTGAAATCGCCGCTACCCGTGAATTCCTTGGTTGGAACCATGGTCCGTTCGAGATCCCGGCTGATGTCTACGAGCAGTGGGATGCCAAGACCGACGGTCAGGTGGTCGAGCGCGAGTGGAGCGAGCGCCTGGCCGCCTATCGTGCCGCCTACCCAGAGCTGGCTGCTGAGTTTGAGCGCCGCATGGCCGGTGAATTGCCAGCCAACTGGGCAGCCGATTCCGCCAAGTTCATCGCCGATCTGCAAGCCAATCCGGCCAAGATCGCGACCCGTAAGGCCAGCCAGAATGCGCTGGATGCCTACGGTGCCCTGTTGCCGGAACTGCTGGGTGGCTCGGCCGACCTGGCACCGAGCAACCTGACTATTCACAAGAGCTCCAAGTCCATCACCCCGAGTGATGCCTCTGGCAACTACATGCACTACGGTGTTCGTGAGTTCGGCATGTCCGCCATCATGAACGGCGCGGCTCTGCATGGTGGTTTGATTCCGTATGGCGCGACCTTCCTGATGTTCATGGAATATGCCCGCAATGCGGTGCGGATGGCGGCTCTGATGAAGCAACGCTCCATCTTTGTCTACACCCACGACTCCATTGGTCTGGGTGAAGATGGCCCGACGCACCAGCCGGTCGAACAGATTGCTTCCCTGCGTCTGACCCCGAACATGAGCACCTGGCGCCCCTGTGACCAGGTGGAATCTGCGGTGGCCTGGAAGTACGCCATCGAACGCACCGACGGCCCGACAGCGCTGATCTTCTCCCGTCAGAATCTGGCGCAGATGGATCGCAGCGCCCAGCAACTGGCCGATGTGGTCAAGGGCGGTTATGTGTTGAAAGACGCAGCTGGCACGCCGGATCTGATCCTGATCGCCACCGGCTCCGAAGTGGAGCTGGCCATGGCTGCTGCCACCGAGCTCGAAGGCAAGGGCCGCAAGGTGCGTGTGGTCTCCATTCCGGCGACCGATGTATTCGATGCCCAGAGCGTTGATTACAAGGAATCTGTGCTGCCTGCAGCTGTGACCCGTCGCGTAGCCGTGGAAGCGGGTATCGCCGACTACTGGTACAAGTATGTGGGTCTCAACGGCAAGATCGTCGGCATGCACACCTTCGGTGAATCGGCTCCGGCTGAACTGCTGTTCCAGGAGTTCGGCTTTACCGTCGAGAACGTGGTGGCTCAGGCTGAGTCACTGTTCTAAGACCTTTTGACATGAGTAACGGGAGCTTCGGCTCCCGTTTTTTTTGCATAAAATCCCAACTGCCTATCGCCTTTGCCGACCAAGCACAGTAAACTCTTTGCGCCCGAAGTCACATTCCGATTGTCTGTGACGTGCGTAGGAAATCGCTTGCGGCCCTGCCGACAGCCATCACATTTCACGCAATCAGTTATTTCACTTCGGTCTGACATGCGTCAAGACGCAGAGGCAGGAACAACGGCTAGAATGCTGCCCT
>JAYRLO010000014.1:0-19983 GCA_041905215.1 Aeromonadaceae bacterium | reverse complement strand
GCCTACTTTGATGGACTCGGAGTTCCCCGGCTCTCGTAACCTCAACTTTTCGAACCGCCCGGTGCGGACCCGCATGCCGGGTGGTGTGGCAGGGGCGCAGTCAAAGATGACTGCCCCCTATGCCGATGGCTCTCGATGCCATTGGTCATCCGCCATCGAAGTGCTAGTAGGTGATAACCTCTTCCGGTGCGCTGCCCATCTGAACATCACCTCCTGATGAACTCGTGTCACTGGTACTGCTGGCGCTTGGCAAGTTTTGCGATTCTTGTGCCTGGGTTGAGCTGCTTCCTGCGCCACCTTGAACGTATTCAAATACCTTGATGACCTTTTTCACGCCTGAAACGTGACGCGCCAGATCGACGGCCTTATCGGCTTCAGAACGGGTGACCAACCCCATCAGGAAAACCTCTCCGTTCTCGGTGACGACCTTGAAATGGGTGCTGTCGATGCCCTCGGTGGTCAGCATGGTGGATTTGATCTTGGAGGTGATCCAGGAGTCATTACTCTGATCTCCGAATCCGATTGGTTTACGGATCCGTAACTCGTTATAGACCTGGCGAACGCCACTAATTTTAGCCACCAGCGTCTCGGCGTCCCGGCTGTATTGGCTGTAGGGTGTCTGTCCGACGAGCAGTACTTTGCCGTTGACGCTGGTGGCGCTGATGCGGCTGGCCTTGTCCATATCTTTTCTTGAGGCGATGGCATTGGCTGCTTTTAGTTCGATGCTCTGGTCATCCAGCACGGAGCCGACGGTTCTCCGATCATTGGCGACGGATGCAGTGGTGGCTGCTCCGGCAATGAAAACGCCAGCGCATCCTTGCAACAGGGCAAGGCTGGCGATGCCAATCAGTAGCAGTCGATGTTTCATCTGATCTCTCCATTCACGTCATTGTGGAAACAGGGTTCGGTCGATAAGGTCGCACAGGCAGTGCAGGCAGAGCAAATTGACTTCGAGAATGCGGGCCATATTTGCCGAGGGGACCCGTATTTCGACATCGCTGGGGCCGAGGAGCCCCGCCATCTCACCGCCATCGTCGCCTGTCAGGGCGATGATGGTCATATCCCTGCTCAAGGCTGCTTCTGCCGCTTTGAGTAGGGCTTTTTCCCGGCCATTCCCCGCCAGCACCAACATGATGTCACCCTGTTGGCCGAGGGCCCGGATCTGTTTGGCATAGACATCCGCGAAGCCATTTTCGGCGGCCACACCACTGAGCAGACAACTATCAGCAGACAACGCCAAGGCGGGCAGTGATGGTCGCTCCGTTTCGAAGCGATGGACGAGCTGGCTGACGAATAACTGACTCAACGCGGCGGCAGGTCCATTACCACAAGCCAGTATCTTGTTGCCGTTGAGCAGACAGATGGTGAGCATCTGGGCCGCGGTCTGAATATCGTTCGACAGAGCCTCTGCGGCCGCAATTTTTGTTTGAATACTCTCGGTAAAATTTTCTTTGATTCGATCCAACTCTAAGTCCCCTGAATGGCATTCTTGTACCACTGACATTCTTCATTGCCATCGAAGGCGATTACATCGAATCGACATGGCTGACCTGCCTCGTTAATGTGCTGAGTATGCAGGAAAGTCAGTGCGGTTCTCTGTAGTTTTTGCTGTTTCCCTCGGGTCACAGAAGCCGCGGCTCCGCCGTGACTCGTTGACGCACGATACCGGACTTCGATGAAGACCAGGTATTGGTCATCGCGCATAATGAGGTCTATCTCACCACTGCGGCAGCGGAAATTTCGTGCTATCAGAACTAAACCCTGCGCTTGTAGAAAGCGCAGGGCCAGATCTTCATAGTGTTGCCCTTTAGGGCTGTTGAGCCGCAGGCGCGGGAGTAGTGGCAGTCGCATTAGCCGGTTCACTCTGTTTTTCCAGTGCGACCCAGTGGAGCTGGCGATGGACTGTCCCTTGCTCATCGATGCTCAGCGTGCCGGTGAGGCCATTGAGTTGTTGTTCCGGTGCAGAACTGAGCTCCGCCAGGTGTGGCACCAGGTTCATGGCGTCGTAGCCCATGGCAAAGAAGCGCAACAGGTCGTTATTGGCTTGGGGCCATAGCGCCTGAACCTTGTCACGCAGCGGCACGCTGGCATCAACCATCCAGGGCATATCCCCCAACCGCATCCCTTGTACGTTTTGTGCAACCCCCGGGTTGTTGAAACCAGGATTTCCCTTGGCACTCAGATAATAGGTTGGTGCGGGGGCAAATGGACTTTGCGAGATATCGATGAAGGATTTGATGATGCCAGCTTCAAGCGGTGAGGAGTAGAGATAGATGGCATCGACATCCTGCCGATTGAATGGTTGGGCAAAGACCTTCTGACCGATACTCTTTTGCACGGACTCAATCCGTTGTTGGCTGGCGTCAACGCCCATGGCCTGGCGCAGTATGGCCTGCAGGCTTTGGCGGTCGGTGAAGCGAGCAACCAGAGGTTCACCGCCATTTTGTTGTCGCCACTGGCTGGTAAAACCGTCTTGAACCCGTTGCCCCTGGGCGCCTTGCGGCACGATCAGCAGGGGTAGACGGCGGCCATCCTGGTGCATCTGGCGTGCGGCGTCGGATGCATCGGCTGCGGGTGAGAGTGAAAAATAGAAAATGGATGGGGAGCTGCTCTTGCGGTCCGTCTCATTGAGTGCAAGCAGAGGCATGGTTGGGTTGAGAGCAACCAGAGCATCCACCTGATCCTTGAGCAGCGGGCCTATGATGAGCTCGGCTCCTTCTTGCTGAGCCTGTTGGTACAGAGTCGCAATCGGCTGGCTGGCACTGTCATAGAAGCGCAGATCGCCCTGCAGACCGGCTTCTTTATAAGCGGTCAGCATGCCGTTACGCAGCGCATCACCCTGCGCGGCCAGGTTGCCGGAGAGGGGAATCATGATGGCTACTCGCTTGGGCATGCCGTTGGTGACGGCGGCGCCTTGGTTGTCTGCCGGTTTTTCGGGCGTTATCTGTTTAAACAGGTCGTTGGCTGGATGATCCGGATACTGCTGCTGCCACTTGGCATACTGTGCGGCAAACTGCTGCGGATTCTTCCCCTGGGTTTGCTGCAGAATTGCCAATTCCAGCCAACCGCTGCGGACATCCGGGGCCGGTTGTTCAATGGCTTTACTCAGTTGTTCTGTCGGCTGTGCCGTGAGCAGGGTCCAGATCGCCGTATGGTTGGCGGCGTGTTCATTGGCTGGCAGATAATCCTCCAGCGCGACATATGCAGTCAGGGCGCTCAGGGGGGCATCACTCTTACCGAGCAGGCGGGCCTGCACGCCGTAATAGGTTGCGGTGGCCTCCGCCGAGAGTGGGCGCTTGTCAATCTTGGCCAATAGGCCAAGTGCTGCGTCTCCCTTGTTCTGGCGTTCGAGCAATAGGGCCTGAACCAGGCGTTGCTGGTCCTTCTGCAGTGGCGTGAATGCTTCTTTGGCCAACTGCTGGGATATGGCCGTGGCTTGCTGCAGATCGCCTGAGGCGATCAGGCTGCGAGCAGCCAACGTTTCCCATGTGAATCGATAGGTCGCATCCGCTTGCGCGAGCTGTTGCAGATACCAACCCGGCTTCTTATCCAGCCGTGAAAACGCTGAAGGCGGCTCGGCCTTGGCGCTGTCAGAGGAGTCTGGAGTGCTGGCACAGGCGCTCAACAACAGGCTGAGCAGAACCAGAGACAGGAACTGTGATACGCTAAATGGCTTATTGAACCGATGCAAAATTATTCCCCGACCGCAATGTGGTGTGCGACATAGTGTAATCGGGCCATTTTTCCGACACAATTGTTCGGCGAGGAGAAGCCATGCAATCGCCCCCCTCTCTTTACATAGTACCGACCCCGATTGGTAATTTGGCTGATATCACCCAACGGGCCATTGATGTGCTGGCCATGGTGGATGTGGTAGCGGCAGAAGATACCCGCCACTCCTCGGTGTTGCTCAACCATCTGCAGATTAAAGCTAATCTGCTTGCGTTGCACGATCACAATGAACAACAACGCGCTGATGCATTAATTGCCAGGGTCCGGCAAGGGCAGTCGGTCGCGTTGATTTCCGATGCCGGTACGCCGCTGATCAGTGATCCTGGATACCACCTGGTCACTCGTTGCCGCGAGGCTGGTGTCCCCGTGGTGCCGTTGCCGGGGCCTTGTGCGGCCATTACGGCCTTGAGTGCCTCCGGTTTACCCACGGACCGTTTCACCTTCGAAGGTTTTTTACCGGCCAAGGAGAAGGCCCGGGATGATCGACTGACCGAGCTGATGGATGAAACGCGGACTCTGATTTTTTATGAGTCGCCCCGACGCCTGCTGGATTCGGTCCAGGCGATTGCCCGTCTGTATGGCGAGCGCCAGTTGGTTGTAGCGCGTGAGTTGACCAAGACCTTCGAGAGCTTCCAGTCGTTACCCGCCCCAGCGATGGCCGAATGGCTGGCTGCCGATACGAATCGTTGTCGTGGCGAGATCGTGCTGATGGTGGCTGGAGCAAAACCCGATCCAGAGGCGATTCCGTCCGAGGCGTTGCGAACTCTGGCTTTGTTGCAGAAGGAGTTACCCCTGAAGCGGGCGGCAGCTCTGACCGCCGAGATCCATGGCCTCAAGAAAAACGCGCTGTATAAATTGGGGCTGGAGCAGGCTTCTGTTTGCTCTGACGGGGCTTAACCCCTATAATCCGCGCCGGAGTTGGCCAAGGCAGTCGCCGCTTTGTCGTTGTGTCTTCGGATAGACGGGCAAAGGGGAGGAAAGTCCGGGCTCCATAGGGCAGGGTGCCAGGTAACGCCTGGGAGGCGTGAGCCTACGACTAGTGCAACAGAGAGCAAACCGCCGATGGCCCGCAAGGGATCAGGTAAGGGTGAAAGGGTGCGGTAAGAGCGCACCGCGCGACTGGCAACAGTTCGTGGCACGGTAAACTCCACCCGGAGCAAGACCAAATAGGCCCCCATTGGCGCGGCCCGCGTTGGGGGCGGGTAGGTTGCTTGAGCCAGTGAGCGATTGCTGGCCTAGAGGAATGACTGCTACCGCGCAAGCGGCACAGAACCCGGCTTACCGGCCGACTCCCCCTCTTCAAAGGCCCGGAATACCGACGTGTATTCCGGGCCTTTTTCATCTGGATGGGGCTAATGCCAGTCAGTTAGCAAGGGAGAGAGGCTGTCTCTCCCGAACCTCTGAATTGACAAGCATTAGCTGTTTGGGCTCTGTTTTTCCTGGCGAGTTACCCTCCGGCTGCCGGATTTGAGGTAAAGACAAGGGGAACACTATGCAATTAGTGAGGAATCTCCCATTTCCCGGTATTGGCTTTGATGGGCCATTTACCTGAAAAATAAGCGGCTTTTGGTCATTCACCCTGCCGAACACCAGTAATATCGCGGCTTGCAGCCATTTGCTCCCTTGCAAAGCATGGGGGCCATCCTTACACTCTTGCGTGGGGAAAAGTGGTTTATTGTGGAAAAAAGTAGATCAGCAGGAAGGCATCTTATGCTACGCGGGGCTCACGCCATCACTCTCGATACCAAAGGTCGTTTGGCTCTGCCAACCCGATATCGTGACTGGCTGCGTGACGAATGCGAAAATCAGCTGGTCTGCACCATCGATATTAGTCATCCCTGTCTGCTCCTCTATCCGTTGCCGGAATGGGAGGAGATTGAAAAAAAACTCAAGACTCTCTCGAACATGAATCCTCTGGAGCGGCAACTGCAACGCTTGTTGCTCGGGTATGCCAGTGAGTGTGAGCTGGATGGTAATGGCCGGATCCTGTTGCCATCACCGTTGCGCCAGCATGCTCGTCTGGACAAGCAAGTGATGCTGGTCGGTCAATTGAATAAGTTCGAGATCTGGAGTGAAGCGGGCTGGTTGGCTCAGGTGGGGGCGGATCTGGACTCTTTACCAACGGCTGACTGGTCACAATCAGACAATTTACGGGATTTTTCACTGTAACCATGGAACAGACTTTTAGCCATGTGACCGTCATGTTGCAGGAGGCGGTCGACGCTCTGGCGATCAAGCCAGACGGTATTTATGTCGACGGCACCTTCGGTCGCGGTGGTCATTCGCGTCTTATTTTGTCACGTCTGGGGCCAAATGGCCGCTTGCTGGCGATCGATCGGGATCCGTTGGCGATCGCCGAGGCGCAGACGATTGACGACCCGCGTTTCGAGATGATTCCCGGTGCCTTCTCTGGATTGGCGGATTACCTGCGCGAACGAGGCTTGGCCGGACGGGTCGACGGCCTGTTGCTGGATCTGGGGGTTTCCTCGCCGCAGTTGGATGATGCCGAGCGAGGCTTCAGCTTTCAAAAAGATGGCCCGCTCGACATGCGGATGGATCCGACCTCTGGTATCAGTGCCGCCGAGTGGTTAGCCAAGGCGGAAGCCGATGATATCGCCTGGGTACTCAAGGAGTTCGGGGAAGAGCGTTTTGCCAAGAAGATTGGTCGCGCCATTGTTCATGATCGGGTCGAGAAACCATTTATCCGCACCCGCCAACTGGCCGAGCTGATCGCCCGCCTGATCCCCAACAAAGAGAAGAACAAGCATCCGGCTACTCGTAGCTTCCAGGCCATCCGTATCTATATCAATTCCGAGCTGGAAGAGGTGGAACGCGCCATGGAGGGAGCCTTGACCGTTCTGGCTCCGGCTGGGCGTCTGGCCATTATCAGCTTTCACTCCCTCGAGGATCGTCTGGTCAAACAGTTCATTCGCAAACAGGAAAAAGGCCCTGAGGTGCCACGCGGCTTGCCATTGACGGAAGCCCAGCTGGCCGTGGGGCGGACGATGAAGAGCATCGGTAAGGCGATGAAGCCCAGTGATGCCGAGATCGACGCCAATCCTCGCTCCCGTAGTGCCGTGTTGCGGGTGGCGGAGCGGTTGCCGGAGTAGTTTATGGATACCCGTATCAATCTGGCTCTCGAGATCCTGCGGGATCTGGGACGACACAAATTTCAAGTGATCCTGGCGCTGGCCATCGTTGGCTCGGCCATGACCACCATAGTGGTGACCAATGAGACGCGACTGCTGACCATCACCCTGAATCAACAGCAGGATGAGCGGGACAAGCTGGATATCGAATGGCGTCACCTGTTATTGGAGCAAAATGCTTTGGCGGAGCACTCCCGCGTGAGTGATATCGCCAAGAGCAAGTTGCAAATGGCGCGTCCGTCGCCGCTGAAGGAAAAGATCATCAACCAGCCATGAGTGTGAAACGTAAAGCCAAAACGCCAGATCACAGCATGCCGCAGTGGCGGTTTATGACTGTGCTCGCCTTTATCCTGCTCGGGTTCGTCGGTCTGGTCGCTCGGACTGGCTGGATCCAGATCGTCGATCCGGATCGTCTGCGTCTGGAGGGCGATCTGCGTTCGCTGCGGACCACAGCCGATGAGAGCGGCCGCGGCATGGTCACCGATCGCAACGGTGAGCAGTTGGCAGTTTCGGTGCCGGTTCAGGCGGTATGGGCAGATCCCAAAGTTGTGCATGAGAGCGGTAGTCTCGATAATCCGCGCGCCTGGCAAGCCCTGGCCGAGGTGTTGGGGCTGGATGTCAAGGAGTTGACCTCGCGCATCGCCGATCCCCGCCGTCGTTTCGTCTATCTGCAACGCCAAATTACCCCCTCTGTGGCCGAATATGTCAGCAAGTTGAAGCTCGCTGGCGTCAACCTGCGCCGTGAGTCGCGTCGCTACTATCCGGCCGGGGAGATCAGTGCCCATATCGTCGGCATGACCAACATCGACGGTTCCGGCATCGAAGGGGTCGAGCGCAGCTTCAACGAATGGCTCTCCAGCGTGCCCGCCGAACGCAAGGTGCGTAAAGATCGTCAGGGGCGGGTCATCGAGAACATCGGCATCGTCAAAGAGGGCAAGAAGGCCAATGATCTGGTGCTGAGCATCGATCAGCGGTTGCAATCGCTGGCTTACCGCTCCTTGAAGTATGCAACCGAAGTCAACAAGGCGACTTCAGGCTCTCTGGTGTTACTGGATGTGACGACCGGCGAGGTGTTGGCGATGGTCAATACTCCCTCCTACAACCCGAACAATCGTGGCCAGTATCAGGGCTTTCGCGCCCGGAACCGGACCGTGACCGATACCTATGAGCCGGGCTCTACCGTCAAGCCGCTGGTGGCAGTCAGTGCATTGGAACATGGCGTGACTAACTGGAGCGAGGTGTTTGACACTCGGCCCTTCAACATCGGCGGCAAGCGGGTGACCGACAGTCACCGCATGGCGCAGGGGGCTCTGGGCGATATCCTCAAATACTCCTCCAACATTGGTATGGCGCACATTGCCTTACGGATGCCGCCCCAACAGATCCTCGACACGCTGAGCCAGTTCGGTTTGGGCAGCGATTCGGGTACCGGTCTGATGGGCGAAAGCTCCGGCATGTTGCCGGTGCGCCGTCGCTGGTCCGATATTGAGCGGGCGACTCTGGGCTTCGGTTACGGCCTACGGGTGACCCCGCTGCAACTGGCTTCAGCCTACGCCACCCTCGCCAACAAAGGGGTGCGAAAGCCGATCTCGATCCTGAAGGTCAGCGAGCCGCCCCAGGGGGAACAGGTGGTCTCCCGCAAGGATGCCGAGGCGGTGATGCTGCAGCTCGAATCTGTGGTTGAACACGGTGGTACCGGCACCAAGGCCGAAGTGCCCGGTTACCGGGTAGCCGGTAAGACCGGCACCGCCAAAGTTGCTGTTGCCGGTGGTTATGGCAAGGACTATGTTGGCGCCTTCGCCGGTTTTGCGCCGGTTTCCAACCCCCGATTTGCCATGGTCGTCATCATCAACGAACCCCATGGGTCGGCTTACTACGGTGGTATGGTGGCTGGACCGACCTTCTCCGAGGTGATGAGCGGCGCCTTGCAACTGTATAATGTGCCGCCGGATGCACCACAGACGCTGGATCCGAACCAACCCAAACTCAGCCTGGCACGTCAGGAGGTTAAAGTTGTCCCTCACACTTGATGCCTTGCTTGCTCCCCTGGGGATCCTGACCGACCCCATCCAGGTGCGCGAGATGCAACTCGATAGCCGGGCCGTCAAGCCCGGCGACCTGTTTATTGCCCTCAAAGGGCATGCGGTCGACGGTCGCGATTTCATTCCTGCGGCGATAGCCCAAGGGGCGGCTGCCGTACTCTATCAACCGGATGACAGCGGCACTCTGCCCGACTATCCCATTCCCTGCATTCCAGTTCCGCATCTGGCTCGCCATCTGTCGGCTCTGGCGGGTGCTTTCTATGGGGAACCAGCTTCCCAGCTCCAGCTGATTGGTGTCACCGGCACCAATGGCAAGAGTACGACGACCCAGTTGATCGCCAATTGGCGTTCTTTGCTGGGGGGCACAGCGGGTGTCATGGGGACAATCGGCAACGGCCTATTTGGTCAGTTGACCCCCTGCGAAAACACGACCGCCAGTGCTCTGGCCATCCAGCAGGAGCTAGCCCGCCAGTTGGCACAGGGCGCCGACCTTGTGGCCATGGAGGTCTCCTCCCATGGCCTGGTGCAGGATCGCGTCACCGCGCTGCCCTTTGCCGTGGCGGCGTTCACCAACCTCAGCCGGGATCATCTGGATTATCACGGCACCATGGAGGCCTATGCGGCCGCCAAACGCACTCTATTCAACCGTATGCCAGCCAGCGACTGTGTGCTCAACGGCGATGATGTCGTAGCCCAAGCCTGGCTGCGCGAGATGCCGGATGCCGTGACCTACTCGCTAGAGCCTGGCGTGGCGCCGCGAGGTGGTCGCTTTGTCGAGGCCACTCGAGTGACATTCCATGACCGGGGCTTCTCGGCTGAAATTGACTCGAGCTGGGGCACCGGCCAGTTGCAGGTTCCGCTACTCGGCCGCTTCAATGTCGCCAACACCCTGGCGGCGCTCGCCTGCCTGTTGGTACTGGGATATGACCTGAAAGCCTTATTGGCGGTTGCGCCTCAATTGCAACCGGTCACCGGACGCATGGAGTGTTTCGGTGGTGGTTCTCAGCCGCTGGTGGTTGTCGATTTTGCTCACACGCCAGATGGCTTGGAGAAGGCTCTGGAGGCTGCGCGCCTGCATTGTCGAGGGCGGTTGTTCTGCCTGGTCGGCTGCGGTGGCGATCGGGATCGAGGCAAACGTCCCATGATGGCGGCCATTGCCGAACGTCTGGCTAACATGACCATTCTGACCGATGACAATCCGCGCACCGAAGAGCCGGCACAGATTATTCGTGATATGCAGGCTGGCTTGCGGGATCCGCAGGCTGTGGTCGTTGAACACCAACGTCCGGCCGCGATCCGTCTGGCATTGCAGCAGGCGACTGCTGGGGATCTGATCCTGGTGGCCGGCAAGGGGCACGAAGATTATCAAATCATCGGCAAACAAAAATTGATGTATAGCGATCGGGAAACGGTCGCCCAGCTGGTCAAGGAGCTTGCATGATTCCGCTGTCGTTACAAGAGATCGCCAAGGCGTTGAGTGGCCAGTTACTCGGCGACGATCGCACCATCTCGGCGGTTAGCTCAGATAGTCGCCAGATCCCGGCGGACAGTCTGTTTGTGGCGCTGCAAGGGGAACGCTTCGATGGCCACAGTTTTTGTGCCCAGGCGGTTGCCGATGGTGCCGTGGCCCTGTTGGTCAGCGAGCCACTGCCGCTGACCTGCCCGCAAGTGGTGGTGCCGGATACCCGCTATGCACTGGGCTTGTTGGGCGCCATGGTACGAACCCAGGTTTCCCCCAAGGTGATTGCTATCACCGGCAGTTGTGGCAAGACCACGGTCAAGGAGATGTGCGCCTCGATTCTCAGTCAGTGCGGCACCGTCCTGGCAACCCAGGGCAATCTCAACAATGAGATCGGTGTTCCCTTGACCCTGTTGCGACTGACGCCGGAACATCAGTTTGTCGTGCTGGAGCTGGGGGCGAACCACCCCGGCGAGATCGCCTGGACCACTTCGCTGGCCAAGCCTGATGTGGCGCTGATCAACAACGTGGCAGCGGCGCATCTGGAGGGCTTTGGCTCGCTGCAGGGGGTGGCCCTCGCCAAGTCGGAGATCTTTACCGGTCTAGGTGAGCATGGCATCGCTGTGGTGAACGCAGATAGCGAGTTCTACAGCCACTGGCGTGCCGATCTGGAGCCGAATCTGATCAGCTTCGCCCTGGATAATCGCCGCGCCGATGTGCTGGCCCACGATATCGTCCGTGACGAGCAGGGCGGTCATAGCTTCACCCTGGTTACGCCGCTGGGGGAGATTGATGTGCATCTGCCGATCCCTGGTCGTCACAACATCGGCAACGCCCTGGCCGCTGCGGCGGCAACTCTCGCCTTGGCCGCTGCAACTCGGCCGCTGGGCATCTCATTGCCGATCATCAAACAAGGTCTTGAGGGAATGCAACCCGTGAAGGGGCGCCTGTGTGTGCAGCAGTTGCCGGGGGTGACCCTGATCGATGACACCTACAACGCCAGCGTGGAGTCCGTGCTGGCGGCGATCGATACCCTGGCCGCCATGCCGGGATACCGGGTGCTGGTATTCGGTGATATGGGCGAATTGGGGGCGGAGGCCGAGGCTCAGCATAGGCGCGTGGGTAAGCATGCGTTGGCCGCCGGGCTGGATGGTCTCTACACGGTGGGAACTCTGGCGGCCTTCACTTCCGACGAGGCTCATGGACAGCACTTTGCCGATAAGCCGACGCTGTTTGCGGCGCTGAGTGAGTTGTTGCAACACCAGGATCAGGTCACCTTGCTAGCTAAAGGGGCTCGCAGCTCGCGCATGGAAGAGGTGATCGCGTTTGTAAAAAACTTTAAGGAGCAGGCATGTTAGTCTGGCTGGCGGAACATCTGACGCCCTATTTCTCGTTATTCCATGTGGTCTCCTACCTGACCTTTCGGGCCATCATGGCGATCCTGACCGCACTGGGTGTTGCTCTGTGGATGGGGCCCCACCTGATCCGTCGTCTGCAACTGCTGCAGATTGGTCAGGTAGTGCGCAATGACGGACCCGAATCGCATTTCAGCAAGCGCGGCACCCCGACCATGGGTGGCCTGATGATACTGGCCTCCATCCTGATCTCGGTGCTGCTGTGGGCCAAACTGAGCAACCCCTATGTTTGGGTCGTGCTGTTTGTGCTGGTGGGTTATGGCGCCATCGGCTTCGTCGATGACTACCGTAAGGTGGTGCGCAAGGATACTAAGGGGTTGATTGCCCGCTGGAAGTATTTCTGGCAATCGCTGGCCGCTCTGGCGGTGGGTATCTATCTGTATGCCTCGGCTGGCAGTGAGGCGCAGACCATGCTGGTGCTGCCCTTCTTCAAGAACTTCATGCCGGAGCTGGGGCTGTTGTTTATCCCCTTGTGCTACCTGGTGATCGTCGGTTCCTCCAATGCGGTTAACCTGACCGACGGGCTCGATGGCCTGGCCATCATGCCGACCGTGATGGTCGCGGCGGGTCTGGCGCTGGTGGCCTGGCCTACCGGTAACGTCAACTTTGCCGACTATCTGCACATCCCCTACATCGCCCATGCCTCCGAGCTGGTGGTGGTCTGTACCGCCATCGTTGGTGCTGGCTTGGGCTTCCTCTGGTTCAACACCTACCCGGCGCAGGTGTTCATGGGTGACGTTGGTTCGCTGGCGCTTGGTGGCGTGCTGGGTGTCATCGCTGTGTTGATCCGCCAGGAGTTCTTGCTGGTCATCATGGGCGGCGTCTTCGTGATGGAGACCATGTCGGTGATTCTGCAGGTGGGCTCCTACAAGCTGCGGGGGCAGCGGATCTTCCGCATGGCGCCAATCCATCACCACTATGAATTGAAAGGGTGGCCGGAGCCGCGCGTGATCGTTCGCTTCTGGATCATCACCCTGGTACTGGTACTGCTGGGTCTGGTGACCCTGAAACTGAGGTAAGAAACGCAGATGAGCAAGGTTGTCATCCTCGGATTGGGTAAGACAGGTCTGTCGTGTGTGAACTATTTCCTGCGTCAGGGGATCACTCCCGTGGTGCTGGACACCCGCGCCAACCCGCCGGGAAGGCAGGAGCTGCCCAGTCACATCGAACTGCATTGCGGCGCGTTGGACGTGGAACTTCTGTGCCAGGCTGAGCTCATCATCGCCAGTCCAGGCATTGCTCTGGCGACGCCGGCACTGCAGGCCGCGGCGGCCGCCGGTGTCGAAATCATCGGTGACATCGAACTCTTCGTCCGCGAGGCCAAGGCGCCCATCGTGGCGATCACCGGATCCAATGGCAAGAGTACCGTGACGACGCTGGTCGGCGAGATGGCCGCCGAGGCTGGGATCCCGGTCGGCGTGGGTGGCAACATTGGTACCCCGGCGCTCGATCTGCTGCTCACCCCGAGCGATCTCTATGTTCTCGAGCTCTCCAGCTTCCAGCTGGAGACCACTCACTCTTTGCAAGCGGCAGCGGCCACCATTCTGAATCTGAGTGAAGATCACCTGGATCGCTACGACGGCATGGCGGGCTATCTGGCCGCCAAACAGAAGATTTATCAAGGTGCCAGCCATATTCTGATCAACCGCGACGATGCGGCAACGCTTCCGGTCGAGGGAGCTGTCTGGCAGAGTTTCGGTCTGGACGGCGCCTCCTACGGGCGAGTCCACCATCAGGGCGCTCTCTGGTTGGCGGTGCAGGGCGAACCCCAACTGCCGGTGGCCGAGTTGCACATCGTCGGCGCCCACAACCAGATGAACGCTCTGGCGGCCATGGCCTTGTGCGATGCCGTCGACGTGCCTCGGGCGGCACAACTGGCGGTGCTGCGTCGCTTCACTGGCTTGCCACACCGTTGCCAGTTTGTGCGCGAGCATCAAGGCATACGCTGGATCAACGACTCCAAGGCCACCAATGTCGGCTCCACGCTGGCGGCTGTGGCCGGATTGGCCGAATCGGTGCAGGGCAGGCTCATCCTGATCGCTGGCGGTCAAGGCAAGGGGCAGGATTTCGCCCCGCTGCAGGCACTGCTGGGCCATGGTATCGATGTGATGCTCTGCTTTGGTCAGGATGCGGAGCTCTTGTGCGCCCTCGGGCCGCAAACCGAGCGGGTGTCTGATCTGGCGGCGGCCGTTGCGCGGGCTCACGAACTGGCCAAGCCGGGTGATTGGGTTCTGCTGGCCCCCGCCTGTGCCAGTCTCGATATGTTCAAAAACTTTGAAGAGCGAGGCTCATGCTTTGCTTCCTTGGTGGAGGCATTATGAGCTGGCTGGCGCGAATGAATCATGGGATCTGGCGCTGGCTGGTGCCGGAACGCAGCTCCATCTATGACCGTCAGCTACTGGCTCTGGCTCTGAGCCTGATGAGCGTCGGTCTGGTGATCGTCGCCTCGGCCTCGATCACCGAGGGGGTCTCGCTGCAGAACGATGCCTTTTTCTTCGTCAAGCGCCACCTGATCTTCCTCATGCTCTGCCTGCTCTGCGCCATCGGCACCCTCTATGTGCCGGTACGCTACTGGCAGCAGTGGGGGGGGCAGCTGTTGATCCTGTCAATCCTGTTGTTACTGGTCGTGCTGGTAGCCGGTCACAGTGTTAATGGTGCCAAACGCTGGCTGCCATTGGGGCCGTTCAATCTGCAACCGGCGGAGACCGCCAAGCTGGTGCTGATCACCTACCTCTCCGGGTATCTGGTCCGGCGCATCGATGAGGTGCGAGGCCAGTTCTCTGGCTTCGTGAAACCGCTGGTACTGGTCTTCTGCATGGCGCTGCTCCTGCTGGCGCAGCCTGACCTGGGTTCTGTGGTCGTGCTGTTTGTCACCACGCTGGGTCTGTTGTTTCTGGCTGGCGCACGGGTGGTCCAGTTTGCCCTGATGATCCTGATGGGGGTGGCGGCACTGGTGATGCTGATCCTGTTTGAGCCCTACCGGATGCGGCGCGTCACCTCGTTTATGGACCCTTGGGCCGATCCGTTTGGCAGTGGTTACCAGCTGACCCAGTCCCTGATGGCTTTCGGTCGAGGCGGCTTTCTCGGCCAGGGGCTGGGCAACTCGGTGCAGAAGCTGGAGTACTTGCCCGAGGCGCATACCGACTTCGTGTTCGCCATTCTGGGCGAGGAGCTCGGCTATTTTGGCGTCCTGGTGGTGCTGGCTCTGCAACTGGCCTTGGTGTTGAAGGCGCTGCAGATCGGCCGTCGAGCCCTGAATGAGAAGAAACAGTTCGAAGGGTATGTGGGCTGTGGCATCGGCATCTGGTTTGGCTTCCAGACGGTGATCAACGTCGGTGCAGCCGCGGGCATGTTGCCAACCAAGGGGCTGACCTTGCCCTTGGTCAGTTATGGTGGTTCCAGTCTGATCGCCATGAGTATCGCGGTGGCCTTGCTGCTGCGGATAGATTTTGAGATGCGGCGGGATAGCCGTCAGGCGTTGCAAAAGGGAACAGTATGAGTAAGCGATTGCTGATCATGGCGGGTGGTACCGGTGGGCATGTGTTCCCCGGGCTGGCCGTCGCGCATCAGTTGCAGGCCGAAGGATGGCAGATCCACTGGCTCGGTACGGCCGATCGCATGGAGGCCGACCTGGTTCCGGCCCATGGTTATCCGATCTCCTTCATCGATATTCAGGGGGTTCGTGGCAATGGTCTGCTTCGTTTGCTGATGGCGCCTTGGCGGATCGCCAAGTCCATCCTCCAGGCTCGTCGAGTGATCAAACGCTTCCAGCCGGATCTGGTGATGGGGATGGGGGGCTTTGCCGCCGGCCCCGGTGGCGTCGCCGCCTGGCTGTGCGGGATCCCGCTGGTGTTGCATGAGCAGAATGCTGCCGCTGGCATGACCAATCGTCTGCTTTCTCGCCTGGCCGCTCGCGTGCTGATGGGCTTTCCGGGGGCATTTGGTCCTGACAACGCCGGTATCGTGGTCGGGAACCCGGTGCGAGCCGAGGTAGTCGAATTGGCGGATCTGCCTCGTGAGGGCGTTGATGCCGAACGACCGCTGCATGTGCTGATCATCGGTGGTAGTCTTGGCGCGCGTGCGCTCAACGAGCAGGTTCCTCCGGCGTTGGCCATGGTGGAGCATGTAGCCATCCGTCACCAGACTGGCAAGGGGAATGAGGAGCGGGTTGAGATGGCCTATCGCGACCTCGGTTTGTCGGATGTCACCGTGAGCGAGTTCATCTCGGATATGGCGGAGGCCTATCGCTGGGCGGATCTCATCATCTGTCGAGCCGGTGCTCTGACCGTGGCCGAAGTGGCTGCGGCGGGCCTGCCCGCGATCTTCGTGCCGCTGCCCCATGCGGTTGATGATCACCAGACCCGCAATGCCCAGAGCCTGACCCGAGAGGGTGCTGCCCTGTTGCTGCCGCAGTGTGAACTGACGGCGGAACGGTTGGCTGAACTGGTCAGCGAGCTGAATCAGCAACGAGAACAATTGACCGGGATGGCACAAGCGGCAGGTCGCGTCGCCATCCTGAATGCCACCGAACGAGTCGCGGCGGTGTGCAGAGAACTAGTTAACGATGAGAGAAGAGCATGACTAAGGTTGAACTGGCAAAGCTACGCACCATGATCCCGGAGATGCGCCGGGTTCGTCGCATCCACTTTATCGGGATTGGCGGCGCGGGCATGGGCGGTATCGCCGAGGTATTGGCCAACGAGGGCTACCAGATCTCCGGCTCTGACATTGCCACCAATGCGGTGACCCAGCGGTTGAGCGAGCTGGGTGCCACCATCTTCATCGGCCATGAGGCCAGCCATGTGGCGGGTGCAAGCGTGGTCGTGGTTTCGACAGCGATCAAGAGTGACAATGCCGAGGTGATGGCCGCGCGCGAACAGCGCATTCCGGTGGTGCGTCGCGCCGAGATGCTGGCTGAGCTGATGCGCTATCGCCATGGGATTGCGATTGCCGGTACCCATGGCAAGACGACCACCACCAGTCTGGTTTCGAGCATCTATGCCGAGGCCGAACGGGACCCAACCTTCGTTATCGGCGGCCTGCTCAACAGTGCGGGTACCAATGCTCGCTTGGGCTCCAGCCGTTATCTGATTGCCGAGGCGGACGAGAGCGACGCCTCCTTCCTGCATCTGCAACCAATGGTCTCGATTGTTACCAACATCGAAGCCGACCACATGGATACCTATGGCGGGGACTTCAACAAGCTCAAGTCCACCTTCATCGAGTTTCTGCACAACCTGCCGTTCTACGGTCTGGCGGTGGTCTGTATCGATGATCCTGTGATTCGGGGCATGCTGCCGGAGATTGGCCGTGCGACCATCACCTATGGCTACAGCGATGATGCCGATGTGCAGGTACTCGATTTCGTTCAGGATCACAGCCGTAGCAGCTTCAAGGTGCGTCGCCAGGATGGTTCTCTGCTGGCGGTGACGCTGAACCTGCCGGGCCGTCACAATGCATTGAATGCCGCTGCCGCCATCGCGGTGGCGACCGAGGATGGCATCGATGATGAGGCCATCATAGCGGCACTATCCCGCTTTGAAGGGGTGGGCCGTCGCTTCCAGCACTATGGCGAGTTCGAAACCGGGCGTGGCAAGGCCATGTTGGTGGATGACTATGGTCACCATCCGAGCGAGGTTCGTGTCACCATCAATGCGGTGCGCGGCGGTTGGCCGGATCGTCGCCTGGTAATGATTTTCCAGCCCCATCGCTATACCCGCACGCGCGATCTCTATGAAGATTTTGCCGAGGTGCTCTCCAAGGTGGATGTGCTGATCCTGCTGGATGTTTACGCCGCTGGTGAAGATCCGATCCCGGGGGCCGATAGTCGCAGCTTGTGCCGCTCCATTCGTCAGCGTGGCCAGCTGGATCCGGTCTTCGTCGCGACCCCCGCCGAGGTGCCGGCCGTGTTGGCTGAATTGCTGGCCGAAGGTGACCTGGTTTTGACGCAGGGGGCGGGGAATGTGGGGGCATTGTCGCGCACTTTGGCTGATTTGCGGTTGAATGTGGACGCTATGACACAAAATGGCTGATATCTGGCCCGGTTTTTACATGTGGAGTTTTGACCGGGCAAGGGGGGCCGATATAATGTCGCACTTGATTTTTGGCTCCGTTGCCTATCAAGTCGGTTTATTGGGTGCAGTGGACCAGGTTTGGACAGGGGTAGGCGCAGCCAGATGAGTAGTGTAGTCATGCGTACCCGCGGTGAGTTTTTGTTTGGCGTGTTGTTTTTTGTGGCGGTGATTTTCGGATTGAGTTCGATCGCCACCGATTTGAAACGCTGGTTTTTTGAAGAGGACCGGATCCCGGTCAGCGGTCTGGTGGTGCAAGGCAAGCTGGAGTACGTCACGGTCGATGATGTGCGAGCCGCGTTGCGTGATGCCCCGGCGGTGAGCAACTTCTTCAAGCTGGATGTGAACCAGATCCAGCAGCGGATCGAAGGGTTGCCCTGGGTCTACCAGGCCTCGATTCGCAAACGCTGGCCAGCGTTGCTGTATGTCTACGTGGTCGAGCAGTCACCACGGGCCCTGTGGGGAGAGGATCGGCTGCTGAGTGACAAGGGGGGCATCTTCAAGGCTCCGCTGGAACGATTGAAGCATCCCTTGGTGAAGCTCTCTGGCCCGGATGATATGGCCGAGCGGATCTGGGATGAGTATGTGAGTTACGAACGAATTTTGGCCTTGAACGGCTATCACATTGAGTCGCTCAATCTGACCAAACGCCACTCCTGGGAGTTGCAGGTCAAGGGGGGGCCCAAGTTGATACTCGGGCGAGGTGATGCAAGAGCGCGTTTACAGCGCTTCATCGATGTCTATCCGCAACTGGAGGCGCGCGAGCAAATCGCCTACCTCGATATGCGCTACGACACCGGGATCGCTGTAGGATGGAAACCAATTGAAGGGACTGGCAATGACCAAGACCGCAGACAGAAACCTGATAGTCGGACTTGATATCGGCACCACCAAGGTTGCCGTGTTGGTGGGGGAGGTCTTGCCAGATGGCGAGATCAACATTATTGGCTTGGGAACCCACTCGGCACGCGGCATGGACAAGGGTGGCGTCAACGATCTGGAATCAGTCGTCAAATCGCTGCAGCGCGCCGTTGATGAAGCCGAGATGATGGCGGATTGCCATATCTCTTCGGTATTCCTGGGGGTCTCTGGCCGTCATATCGAATGCCGCAACGAGAAGGGCATGGTGCCGATCTCTGATGAAGAGGTCAGCCAGGAAGATGTCGACAACGTCATTCACACCGCCAAGTCGGTGCGTCTGCCGGAGGAGCATCGGGTATTGCATGTGCTGCCACAGGAGTACTCCATCGATTACCAGGAAGGGATCAAGAATCCGATCGGCCTTTCGGGTGTGCGCATGGGGGCCAAGGTGCATCTGATCACCTGCCATAACGACATGGTGCGCAACATCGAGAAGTGTGTCGAGCGCGTCGGCCTGCGGGTTGAACAACTGATCTTCTCGGCGCTCGCTTCCAGTTATGCGGTTTTGACCCCGGATGAGAAAGAGCTGGGCGTCTGCGTCGTCGATATGGGCGGTGGCACCATGGACATCGCCATGTTCACCGGCGGGGCTCTGCGCTACAGCAAAGTGATTCCTTATGCGGGCAATACTGTGACCAGTGACATTGCCTACGCCTTTGGAACACCACCAGTTGATGCAGAGGCCATCAAGGTGCGATACGGTAGTGCCCTGGGGCGCCTGGTGAGCAAAGAAGATACGATTGAGGTGCCGAGTGTCGGTGGGCGACCGGCCCGCAGTCTGCAGCGGCAGACGTTGGCCGAAGTCATCGAGCCTCGCTACTGCGAGCTGCTGGGTCTGGTTCAGGACGAGATCAGCAAGATGCAGAATGAGTTGCGCGCCCAAGGCGTCAAACATCAGTTGGCCGCAGGTGTCGTGCTGACTGGTGGGGCCGCTCAGATTGAAGGCATCGTTGAGTGTGCCGAACAGATTTTCCAGTGCCAGGTGCGTGTGGGCGAGCCCGAAAACGTGCGTGGACTGACGGACTATGTGCAGGCTCCGGTCTTCTCGACCGCCGTGGGTCTGCTGCAATACGGCAAGCTTCACCAGTCCAAAGGAAGCAGGGATAGTAACGTCAAAGCGAGTGTCGGTGGCTGGTTCCAACGGATCAGCAACTGGTTACGCGGCGAGTTTTAAATTTTTGCAAGTAAGCAAAT
>JAYRLO010000294.1:0-3493 GCA_041905215.1 Aeromonadaceae bacterium | reverse complement strand
AGACAGGACAACAGATCCGTGGATGGGTAGAAGCGACTGTTGCCGTTGGCGAGTGCGGTGAAATAGAGCGAAGTTGCATTCAGACTGAAACTGGCCGCCGGGAAGCTCTGACGGTCGGGGAAGAGCTCCAGAATGGCGATGCGAGCGCCCGGTTTCATGCTGTGGCGGATCAGGGTCAGGATTGCGGTGATCTGCTCCAGACTGAAACAGTCGAGGAACTGACTCATCCACCAAATATCGGCTTCGCCCGGCAGACTCGTGGCTTGCAGCAGATCGACGGCGTGCCCCCTGACTCTGTCACTCACACCGGCGGCATCAATATTTCGTTGGGCTAACGCCAACTGCTGGGGCAGATCCAGCAGCGTCACCTGAAGTGACGGGTCGGCCTTGGCACAGGTGAGAGCCCACTTGCCCGTGTTGCCACCGACATCGTAGAGATGGTGGGGCTTGAGCGCGAGGATATGGGGCAGTGCGGCGGCAAAGGCTCTATCCGAATAGAAGTGGTCGAAGTCAAACCAGCTGGTCTTGGCTGGCTCCGGCAGCTGACTCAGCGCCGGATAGATGGTTGCCCAATCGCCAAACACCTGGAGCCCGGCCGGTTTTCCCTCGCGGATCGACGCCAACAGATGGCCCATCGCCTGATAACAGACGTTCTGGGTGAACTCCATGTTGACGCGCGTCATCTTGTCGTGCAGCAGGAAGTGGCCGACCTTGCTCAGGCAGTAGCCATTGGTGTGCGTGTGGATGATGGCACCGCTGACGCCCATATCGAGCAGTACGCCAGCGGCGTAAGGGGTCAGATCACAGGCGGCCGCCGCCATTTCGGCGGAGGCACCCTCCGGATGTTGATCGAAGAAGGCGAGCAGGCCGGTCTCACGCAGGCTCCAGGCCGTTTGAAACAGGATGGGGGCGAAGGCGATCTTCTGCGCCTCCGTGATGGCATCCAGAGCAGACAACACTGGGCCTGAGGTGATCTGAGACAACGATGACTCCTTGGGTGATGCGACAGGGGTTCTGTACTGGATTAGGGATTCTGGATGAGCGAGAGCTCTTTCTGGATGCTGCGGTCCAGCAGGGTAACCCACTTGTTGTAACTGCGATGAATATTGCCCTTGCCGTCGGCATCTAACCCGCTGCTGCTGACATACGCGATGGAGAAGTCGTGCTCGTTGTAGCGGATATCGATGCTGGCCTGATGGGTGCGGACGGTTAGGTCACCGCGAATCAGCCCAGGAGAGACGACCTTCATTTTCCAATCGCGCTTTGCACCCGCGGTTAGAATGGCCTTCTCGATCTGCGCCTGGGTCAGGGTCTGGGTGATGGCTTCTTGCTCCACGTTCTTGATGCCGGTCGTGGTCATGGTGGCACAGCCACCGATCAGCAGAACACAGGCCACGAGCAAAGGCGAGAGGTAGTCCTTCATGGATGATTCCTTCCTGGATGAAAAATCTTATTGATAAACAACATGTTATTTTCAGTGCTGCATCTGATAATACCAGCATGCTCAATGCTGGTTGTAGCGGTTTATGGGGGCTGATGAGGCAAATTAGAGTTTTTGCTTGTGAGTGGTGAAGTCGCTCGCATCTTTCCGCGATTTGGCTTTAGTTAACGATGAAAACATGTAAGTCTATCCGATTGAATAACTTGGATTTTAAGTGAATATGACTGGGCTGTTAATGCGTCATTAACCCTATGTTATCTTTCACAAAAAAGGGCAACATCTGGCGGCAGCCAATGCTCGTTATGGATGATGAAGAGAGGATCATGGCGGTTTCGTTTTCTCTGTTGGATATACAGGCGTTAGCTTCCGGATTGGATTCCGGGGAGCGTTGGCAGCAGTGGAGCTCCGATCTCCTCTGGCCTGAGGCCGCCTCACTTCCGGCAACCCCTCTGATCCCGGCCATGACCGCCCGGCGCATGAGCCAGTCAGCCCGCCTGGCGGTGCAGCTGGCGCTGCAACTGATCGCCCAGTGGCAACCGCGCCATCTGCTCTGCGTCAGCCGCCATGGCGAGCTGGCCCGCACCTTCACCCTGTTACAGAAGCTTATTCAGCAACAGCCGCTATCGCCGACCGATTTCTCCATGTCGGTGCACAACACTGTGGCTGGGCTCACCACCATCGTCGGCCAGCAGCCGCTGCCCGCCTCATCGCTGGCAGCGGGTGTCGATAGTTTTCATGCTGGCCTGCTGGAGGCCTGCGCAACGTTGCACGCCGTCTCGGGTCCCGTTCTGCTGCTCTATTTCGATGGTGCCCTGCCGGAGTTCTACCGCCCCTGGGTCGCCGAGTGTGAGCCGCCTCATGCGGTGGCCGCCGTGTTGGCCCCGGGTAAAGAGTGGCGTTATCTGGGGCGTGAGCCGTCGGCTTCTCCCGGTCTCAATCAGGCGCTGACCTTTTGGCTCAGCCGCTTGCAGGATGCGACATCCGTCTCTCTGCCTAGCTCGGTCGGGGGGCATCTCTGGTCATGCGCAGCCGAGTGAATCGTCTCGGTCGTCTGATGGGAACTGCCATCAGTTTTGCCCTGTTTGGTCTGGGTGCCCTGGGGCTGTCTCTGGTCTGGTTCCCCCTGCTGTGGCTATTCAGCCTCGACTCCGTGACCCGTCAGCGTCGGGCTCAGGCAGCCATTCGCTTCTGCTTCCGCCTTTTTTTGCGGTTGATGGCGGCGCTGGGGGTCATGAGCTACCGGATCGATGGCGCCGAGCTGTTGCAGCAGGATGATGGTTGCCTGCTGGTGGCCAATCACCCGAGTCTGCTCGATTACGTGTTGCTGGCCTCGGTGCTGCCGCGCTGTGACTGCATCGTCAAGCAGGCGTTGTGGCGCAACCCCTTCGTGGCGGGGGTGGTGCGCGCCGCCGGTTATCTGCCCAATGTGGCACCGGAACGGCTGCTGCCGCTGTGCGAGCAGCAACTGGCCGCGGGGGGAACCCTGCTGATCTTCCCCGAGGGGACTCGCACCACACCGGGGCAGCCGCTGCAGTTGCAACGGGGGGCGGCCAACATTGCCGTGCGTTGTCAGGCCGATCTGCGTCTGGCTCACATCATTTGTCAGCCGACCACATTGACCAAGCAGGAGTCTTGGTATCATATCCCGACTCGGAAACCCCACTTTCATGTGATCATCAGTGGGAAAGTCACGGTAGACCCATTTTTGCGTGATGCGGCAACCCCTGCGGTTGCTGCACGCCGTTTAACGGATTTTTTAACCAATGCCCTGGTGCCAGAAGAGCAGGGGCTTGCATGGGAAAGGCAATGAGCGAACTACATCCAGAAATCAAACAACTCATCATCGACAGCCTGAACTTGGAGGGTTTGACTCCAGAGGATATCGATAGCGAGGCGCCGCTGTTTGGCAGCGGCCTGGGGTTGGACAGTATTGATGCACTGGAGCTGGGTCTTGCGATCAAGGGCAAGTATGGTTTGGTGCTGGCGGCTGACGATCAGGATACCCGTCGTCATTTCGCCTCGGTGGCGGCTTTGGCCTCCTTCGTCGAATCT